>DAMAVY010000150.1:0-7300 GCA_032077725.1 Clostridium sp.
CTACTAAAATATTAAATCCGCATTCCTTAGCATATTCCTCAATATTAGTAAGAATCTCTCCCATTTCTTTTGCTTTTATGTTACTTTTAACATAAACCTGTATCACATAATAGCCATCAAGCTCTTTATATTTAAAATCTGATACTTTTTCTAATATAGTTTTATCCAATGTAGATTTCGTATTGCTAATTATCTTATTATATTGCTGTTTACTCAATCATTATCACACCTTTCTTTTTTAATATTATTAATTTTGTCCTAAACAATACACTAATATAAGAATTTAATTAAATAATTGTCCTTTAAAAGCCTCTTGCATTAGTGAATTAACATTTCCTGCAAGCCTTTTTGCATTTCAAATTTCAATTTATCGACTTGATGAACAAATGCAGCGAACTCATTTTGAAGCTGAAAACCTACCTTTATTACATTTATTCCCAATAATCCAGGTTTAGAAATATTCTTCATACTTCCACTTGTTCCTGATGCAATTCTTCTTATCTTTTCTTTTGTACTGCTTTGAATTAAAACTTGCCAAAGAAATACAGGACTAACACATTGTCTTATTTCTGCTCTCCATAACCTATCTGGCAAGTAAGTCTTATCAGGTACTTTCCATACATAAGCAGCTGCTCCAACCAACTCCGCCGTATTCATTCTACTTATAATCACATCACTTACTTTTACCAAATTTTCTTCTAAAGGTTCATAATCCAAAGGTAAATTTTTAACTTGTGTTTCATCAAAGTAATCATAAGATACACTACCTGTTTTTAAAACTTTGTTTTCACACTCTGCTTCTCCAGCTAAACTTTTTCCTGCAGTCAACGAATCAATGTAATAAGACAACTGAACCTCTTCTTTTACATCTTCAAACATCTCTACAAATCTCGATTTGACTACTCAATAATTAAGTCTTCTAACTAATATATTTTCTATGTGAAATCTTAACATTATTTTGATTTACCATTGCATATTGCAATGTTGTGTCTATTTTTTGATGTCCTAAAAGATGCTGTACCTGTTCTATAGGCATCCCTTTATCGATAGCTCTTGTAGCCAAGGTTCTTCTAAATTTATGAGGATATACCTTTGGCATATTAAGTTTTCTTCCCAGGTTTCTTATTCTGATTTCAACGCCACTAATTTGTAAGCGCTTATTAGGCTTTACTAAGGATACAAATAAAGCTTCATTATCATCTGTTCTGCAATCCAAATAATTCTTTAAATGAATTTTTGTCCTTGCATCAAAGTAAACCATTCTTTCCTTATCCCCTTTTCCAAATACAATACATTCTCTTTCATTAAAGTCTATATCATCTATATTTAACTTTACCAGCTCTCCAACACGCATTCCTGTAGAATTTAATAAATCAATAATTGCTAAATCTCGAATTTCTGTGCAATTATCACGCATTATCTCTAAATTTTCATCAGTATAAATTTCCTTTACCAATTTCCCTGTCCTTATTTTATGAATACGTCTTATAGGACTTTTTAGAATATAATCTTCATCTTCCAGCCATGAAAAGAAACTTGAAAGAATACGTCTAACATTATCAATAGTAACTTTGCTGCAAAGACTTTTTTTCTGGTAATCTCCCAAATACTTTCTTAAATCTTCTGTGGTAATATGCTTCACAGCTTTGTTTATAGTTTTTAGCATATTATCTATAGTTGATCTGTAATATTTTATGGACTTTTCTGAACATCCTTCTACATGCTTTGCTGTTATAAATAAATTTAAATAATCCAGTTCTTCATTCTCTTTTATTAAATCCTCGTTATCAGATAATGTTACACCATATAAACAATAGGCTAACACCTTATGTAATTCTTCCATTTGTCCATTATCAAGAATATATAACATCCTTTGTTCAATTTCAGTAATAATTTTTTCTACCATAATCTACACTCTCCTAAGGTTTTTCTAAGATTATGGCAAAAATGAAGTTTTTTAATCATTTAAAAGCTCTTTCATGGAAGAATCATACTTCATAATAATATAAAATCATGTTCTATTTTTAATCTTACTTAAACAGCTCACCACTGAACGCCTTTTGCATTAGTGAATTAAAGTTATTCTCCATTTCTCCTAAGTCTTTTTGCATTTCAAATTTCAATTTATCTATTTCTATATAAAAAGATTCAAACTCATTTTGTAGCTCCAATGATGGTATCAATATTTCTAAATCGTTTATATTTTGCAAACTTAAATTAGCTCTTGCCACCGATGTCTGCATACTTTCATACATCTGTAATGCTCTTGATGAGTTAAGATAAGTCAATAAATATTTATCATTTAATATTTCAGGTTTAAGCCTAACTAATGCAACCGCCTGATTAATATTTGCTTTTACATCCATATCAAACTGTGCAGCTCGCCCAATAGAAGCTCCAACAATATTTATTAAAAAATCTCCTCTATGCAAAATAGAACGTTTTTGCTTACTGTTAAACTCATCCTGTATATATTTTGTTTTTTCAAAATTCAAAAAACCTTCTCTCACATTTTCGCTTGTAACAAATAATGTTTCTGTATCGTCATCAACATAGTCAAATCCCTGCCAGCTAGGAGATGCACCTTTCGTTATCAATTTACTAATTTTCCCAAGTTGAACTTCTGGCAAACTCTTCGGATTTGTAAGTGGATCCCCAAACATCTCTACAAATCTCGATTTGACTAATTCATTTAAAGCTTCTATTTGAGCTTTTCTTTTATCTATTAATTCTTGAGCTTTATCTAAAACTTCTATTACTTTTGTTTGATGATTTAATTCTACTATTGGAATTTTAATATTTTTTAGAATAGTTGCTGATATATTAGGTTGTGCTCCTCCAACTCCCATGTTAACAATTTTTTCTTTATTTGCCCTAAAAAAATAATACAAATATTCAGGGATTACCTTATCACTTGGCAAAAATGCACAACAGGCTTGATTGGTTGTTGCTTCTATTTTTAAAATTGAAGTTGCTCCTATAGTTGCCCCATACATTGCAATTAATACTGTATCCTTTGGAAATAATTTTGCTGAAGATTTTTCTAATGCTAGTTCTGTAATATACTCTGACCCGTTATAAATATTTTTTGCTTTTAAATCCCCAGTTCTTATCCATGGTATTTTTCCACCTTCATAAAATTCTAAGCTCGTCTTGCTTGGAGTCCCTCCTGAGGTTATCTTAAATAGTTCTCCTAATTTAATTAAACACATAAAATAACCTACCTTTCAATCATTCTTTCTAATTCATCTAACCCCCGAGTTATCTCTTTTTCAAGTTCTCTAACTCTCTCTAAAATAACCTTAGGTTCATCATAAACTACTTCTTCGTATTCTATTTCTCTATACTTATTAACAGATAAGTCATATCCGTTTTCTCTTATCTCTTCTACTGGGACAAAAAAGCTATGTTCTATTCTTTTTCTATGAACTTCATCCTCTAAATTGTTAAATCTCTCTATTATATCTGGTATATCGTTATCTTCAATAGGACTTCTTTTGTCATCTAAGCTAAAACCATCAGCCTTCATATCATAGAACCAAACCTTATCTGTCCCACCTGTACCTGTTTTTGTGAATATCATAATTGCTGTGGATACTCCTGCATAAGGTTTAAATACTCCACTTGGCATACTTATAATTGCTTCTAATTTATGATTTTCTATTATTTCTTCTCTTATAGATTTATGTCCACCAGTTGAACCAAATAGCACCCCATCCGGAACTATAGAAGCACACCTACCACCAGTTTTTAATATTCTTAAGAATAGAGCCAAAAATAAAAGTTCAGTCTTTTTGGTTTTCGTAATCTTTAAAATGTTAGCTGATACAGCTTCATAGTCTAAGCTTCCTTTAAAAGGTGGGTTTGCAAGTACTAAGGTATATTTATCCCTATCTGTATTTACTTCTGAAAGTGAATCTTTATACTCTATATTCGGATTGTCAACACCATGAAGCAACATATTCATAGCTCCAATTCTAAGCATAGTTCTATCCATATCAAAACCATTAAACATTACCTTATTAAAGTGTTCTTTTAATTCTTTAACAAAGAATAAATCTCCATGATTTTTTCTTAAATATTCCTCAGATTCAACTAAAAATCCTGCACTTCCCATGGCAGGATCCACAATTATATCTGAAGGAGTTGGTTTCATCAGTTCCACCATCATATCGATAATGTGTCTTGGAGTTCTAAATTGTCCATTGGTTCCTGCTGTTGCTACCTTTGATAGTAAATATTCATAAAGATCTCCCTTTGTATCTGCTGACATATCCATATTATCTATACCTGAAACTATCTTTGACAGCATTAACGCAGTAGGGATTTTAAACATAGCATCTCCCATATATTTTGAATATGCAGATGCCTCATCCCCATGAAGATTTTTTATAAAAGGAAAAACTTCTTCTGCTACTATTCTATACATTTCCCCTGGTTCTTCATTTTTAAATTTACTCCATCTTAAATGTCGTTTATCTTTAGAAAAAGTTCCTTGAAAATCTATCTCTAAGAATACTGCTTCATTTTCTTTTATAGTCTCATTATCATCTAGTCCTTTTATAAATAAAAGGTATGTAAATTGCTCTATAACTTCTAGTGGATTTGTAATCCCACCTGTCCAAAAAGTTTCCCAAATTCTATCTATCTTACTTCGTAATTCACCTGTAATCATAATATCCTCCAATTTTAGCTTCTACACTAATTCTATAATACTATTTTATTGGTTGTTGGCAGTTTATTCAAGGACTTAATGTATGGTAACAAATTAACCTTTATATTTCCTCACTAAATTATCCTTTATATTTTCTCACTAAATTCCCAAATTATATCAAACTAAAAATATCCACCCCTAATTGATATGCTCCCCTTATAGTAAACAGTTTTTATTATTTAAACTGTCTACCACAAGGGGGAGCATATCAAACTTCATGAGGGTCTTTATATACATATTACAATTGCGTGTTACCACACTCTAGTTCAACAACCACAGATACAGGCACCCAGCTCTTTATGCTCTTGGTTTTCTTTTTTTCATCTGTCCGTTCAAAAAACGTATGCTTCACAAAGTGCCTAAAATTAATGATTTCTACAAATCCTTGCGACGTATTCCTACCACACACCAGACGTGGCCTGAGATGATATCAAGTACGTCTAGGTACGAACACTTTATCCACTTACAAAATCTCCTGTCATTGTCGTTCCTCTAGTAAGAACAATTGACCTACACCAATTCTTACCATAATTGTCCCTTTCTACATATGGCACGAGTAGATTACAAGTATGTCTTGTTACACAGGTTAACTTCGACCATTGTCAGGAACATATCGACAAATGCCTTTATTCATTAATCGTAAATACCTTTTCCTATGCAGCACTTCTTAAACTTTTTTCCACTGCCACATGGGCATGTTTCATTTCTTTCTATTTTTCTCTTCTTACGAACCGTTGACTGTACTGCCGGATATTCATACGGTATGCCATGCTTCTCAAAATAAATTTTATCAATGAGACTGGGACCATTTGGCGGAAAGTAAATTGCCCCACTTTTTTCTTTTACTTGTGAATCCATAAAATATCCCTCAATTACATCCAGTTCATCTGAAGGCAGTATGTTTTCGTGAATTTTCATACGCCAGACAACATAATCCACAAAATCATTCGGTTTTTTCTCTAAATACTGAAGTATCACTATAATATTCTCAAAATCATGCCAATTGCAGGCCCATGGATATGGGTGATCATCATCTTTTTCTAACAGCCTACTGGTATTTACAGCCAAACTTCCAAACTGATTCAAAGTTAAAACAATCGGCAATATGATTTTTGAAGATGCATCTTGAATTATAAACTTCTTAGTTTTGTTTTCATAAAGGACTGCATCTTGTTTAGTTTCAATGAATTTTTTCAAAATTATAGCTTGCTCATAAGCCCCACCAATTCCAATATCCGAATGAAAATGGTCTCTGATACGCTTATATGCTTTTTCAGGATTAAATAACGGCTCTCGGACCTTTGATGCTTTTACTTCTGCTATTAAAATATAATTTTCGTACTCGATTACAATATCATGTTCTTTAGTTCCGCGTTCCTCACACACGCTAACATGATATCTTGCGTCCTCGCCAAATATATCTTTAAAGCATTTAAGAAATTGATTTTCTACTACTTCAGCTTTAATTTTTTTATACTTGTCCGCAAATTTGTTATGTGGATTTTCTAGTGTCTCGGTAATATAGTTATAAATAGCATTTAGTAAAAACTGCGGATGAACAATAAACAGGCTTTCTCCTTCATCAATCCAACAAAGAGGATGGTCAGAAAAAGGATTTTTCCCATTATAATAGCAGAAGTCTCTTTGCTGCCTGTATAGCCCCAAAATTTCTAATAACTTTTTTCCTTTTTCACTTCCGTATTGTTCTATTATTATTGCCGCCTTAATAGTATTCAATCCGTCCATTGAACTTTGGAGTTCCTGACCTGAAGAGCCTTGTGCAAAGTTCAATAGCCGTTCATACTCCTTCTCTACATCCACTGCATAAGGATTTAAGGAAGATAAAAATTTTTTTATATTGTCTATTGCAGTTTTGGATGCTCCCATTGCATTTTCGAATGTATCGCAAACTAATTGGTAAAAACTTATGTAATCATCTATTGATAAGCCTGTTAATTCGATTAATTCCGAATCGAAACTACTATATAGTGTTCGAATTAGGTCTAAAGTCTGTTCGGGGTATCGAAGGATTCCTGTGTCAAAATATGAAGTAAATGCTTGCATAGATACCAAATTTCTCTCAATACCAGCCCTGTCTGTCTTAGCATCTATATCCAAAAAGTTCTGAGCATATTCTAAGGTAATCTCTTGTACATCGTTTTCTAAGTCAGCATATATTTCACTTTCTTCTTTCGTGACACTTCCATCACTTTTATCCTCTGTGCTCATAAGCAGTCCAGCAAGATATGCATACTGTTTTTGAGGTGATATCAATTTCGTCTTGTTAAAAATATCAGATTGATCTGCAATATCTCCTGCACTATTAGCAAACGTAATAAAACTAATACCTATCATCCCCAATAAATCACGACTTCCTATATATTGCAATTTATCTTTTAAGGCAGCAATTTTTTCTTCCATATTTTCCTCCCAAAACAGTTTTATAATCCAATTTTTTCTCCATCTGGCAATACGTTTACCCCTTCATATCCAACCATCAGTACAACTGCAATTATTATCATTTTCTATAATGAAACAATGCCTTGCTTTCTTATTAATACATTGATATTACAATACTGTTATTTA
>DAMAVY010000151.1:0-7284 GCA_032077725.1 Clostridium sp.
GAAGCAGTATTTGATGAGGCTGTTATATTTCTAAGAATATATTTTTCAGGTATAATTACCGTTGTTATGTACAATACAGCAAACGGTATTTTCCAGGCAGTAGGGAACAGCAAATCCCCACTGTACTATCTTATAATCTCTTCAATAGTAAATGTTATCCTGGACTTACTATTTGTAGTTGTATTTAAAATGGGAATAGCTGGAGCGGCAACATCAACGGTTATAGCTCAAGGGCTAAGCGCTATCCTCGCATTTTATAATCTTACACATACAACTGACATACACCGTGTTAATTTCAAAAAAATTAAGATTGATAAAGATATGCTTCGTGAAATTTTATCCATGGGTATACCTTCCGGGGTCCAAAATTCAGTGATAGCTCTTGCTAATGTTGTTGTACAGTCAAATATCAACGCTTTCGGAGCAGCAGCTGTTGCAGGCTGTGGTTCATACTCGAGGATTGAAGGTTTTGTATTTATTCCAGTGACAAGCTTTTCAATGGCTATGACAACTTTTATTGGACAAAACCTTGGAGCACATAAACATAAAAGAGCAAAAAAAGGTACTTACTTTGGCATAGCTGCATCTACTATTATGGCTGAGATAATAGGACTAATTTTTTTCCTTGTAGCACCAACTCTAATTGCACTTTTCTCTAGCGACCCACAGGTCATTAAATTCGGTACACTTCAAGCAAGAACAATAGCACCATTTTACTTCCTTCTTGCCTTCTCACACTGCATTGCAGGTATTTTAAGAGGAGCTGGAAAATCTATAGTGCCAATGATTGTCATGTTAGTATGCTGGTGTATTATAAGAGTGATATACATCACTGTAGCTACTGGTGTTGTACCAGAAATATACGTTATCTTCTGGGCATATCCTTTAACCTGGACATTAAGTTCAATAATATTCCTTGTGTATTATCTTAAATCCAAGTGGCTTTACGGACAAAAAATATAAGTTAATGTATATAAGTTTATATAATATTTATGTCTTCAAATAATTTCAATGAAATAAACCGTCCCTCACTGTTAGATTTTAAGTCTAGCTCTTGGGGAACGGTTTAAAATTTAATTCATTATATGTTTTTTTTAATCTTATACATCTCTTACTTGAGACTTTTTAACTTCATATCCTAGTGAAGTGATAGCCTTTTCGATTTCTGCTACTGATAATTTTTCAGCTTCAAAGTTTAATTTTACTTTACTTGAGTTAAATAGTACACTTACACTTTCTTTATCTACACCTTCCAAAGATTTTACTGCTTTGTCAATTTTCAGTGCACATGATGGACATGTTAGTGTTTCTAATTGAATTGTTGCTTTTTGCATCCTTTATCTCTCCTTTTATACATTATTTCTATTTACTAAGACATGCTTATTATGTTCTTTCTCTTTATACTTATATTTTACTCTATTACTATCTAAATTAAATTGACTTATATCAAGTTTCTAACTAATTTAGATATTTTCTAATCCTTATCTTAATTGATAACGGAGAAGCCTCATACCGTTTAATATTACTACTAATATACTTGCTTCGTGTAATAACATACCGATAGACATGTTCATCCATTCACTGAAGAATACGCTGGCAAGCAAGAATAATACAACTCCTACTGCGATAACAATATTTTGACGCATATTATTAGCTGTTGCCTTTGTTAAACCTAATGCATGAGGCAGGCGACTAAAATCTGAATTCATTAAGACGACATCTGAAGTTTCAATAGCTACGTCTGTACCATTTCCCATAGCAATTCCGATTTCTGCTAGAGCCAGTGAAGGACTATCGTTTACTCCATCTCCTACAAATGCTACAATTTGACCCTTAGATTGCAACTTTTTAATATATGCTGATTTATCTTCTGGTAACATATGTCCGTGTGCTTCTGAAAGGCCTAGTTCCTGTGCTATTAAATCAACTGTTCCTTGGTTATCCCCTGAAAGAACTACTAGATTTTTAACACCTAACTTTTTAAGCTTTTTAAGATCTTCTTTTACACCTGGACGAATTTGGTCACGAATACCCATTAATACTTTTAATTCACCATCAACTGCTGTTAGGACAAGAGAGTTTCCACTTTGTTCAAATCTACCAATATCTTCACGAGCTTTTTCATTTAAATGAACATTTTCTTGTTCCATCAGTGCAACATTACCAACTGCCACTCTATGACCATCTACCTTTGCTACAATACCGCCGCCTTTTACAACATCTGTACTTTCAACAGTATACAATTTTGTGTCTCCAATATATTCTACAACTGCTTTGGCTAGTGGATGATCTGATTCTCTCTCAACACTTCCGAGGTAACCTAAAACTTCATCAACTTTATTTCCATAAATCTCCGTGTCAGCTACTTTAGGATTTCCTATTGTTAATGTACCTGTTTTATCAAATACTATTGTGCTGGCTTTACTAAAATCATGAATAACTTCACTACCTTTTAAAAGAACACCGTTTCGTGCTCCATTACCAATGCCTGCAACGTTAGAAACAGGTACACCGATAACTAATGCTCCTGGGCATCCCAGAACTAATATTGTAATGGCAAGCTCAATATCCCTAGAAAATAGCCATACAATTGCAGCAAGAACTAAAACAGCTGGGGTATAGTATTTAGAGAATCTATCAATAAAACGTTCAGCTTCTGATTTTGAATCTTGAGCTTCTTCAACTAACTCAATAATTTTTCCAAAAGTAGTATCTTCGCCCACACGATCCGCAACTATTTGAATTGTTCCATTTTCTAAAATTGTTCCAGCAAAAACCTTGGAATCTTTCTTTTTATTTACTGGAATAGGTTCACCCGTAATACTTGCTTCATTTATATGGCCTTCTCCTGTTAAAACTGTACCATCAACTGGTACTTTTGCACCGGTTTTAACAAGTAACATATCACCTACCTCTACTTCATCCACTTCTATTTCTTCAAATTCACCATTTTCCATTTGTTTTAGTGCACTTTCTGGTGCCATTTCAATTAATTCTTTAATGGCAGAACGTGTTTGATTCAGTGTACGTTGTTCAAGGTAAGCTCCAAATAAGAATAAGAATGTAACAATAGCTGATTCTTCAAAGTCGTTAATTATAAATGCTCCCATAACTGCAATAGTCACTAAAACATCAATACTAACAACTTTGACTTTTAGTGCTTGATATCCTTGAATTGCAATAGGTGCAACTCCTAAAATGGATGCGATAATAAGCGTCCATATAAAGAGATCTACATTTCCAAAGCCTAATTTACTAACAAATGCAATTACAATTAAAATTCCACTGACTAATGTTATGGGATTCTTCTTTCTTAATATAAATCTCTGCATCCTTAATCTCCTTCCTTTTAATGATATGCTTTATCTAATTCAGTTAACATGTTGTACACTGATTCATAACTTTCGCAAACATCTAAAGGAACTGTGTAATTATCTGTAATTTCACGTAACTTAGCAAATTCCACCTTTAATTCAGGTTTTTCTGATCCTGCTTCTTTTGTTTTCACATTGATTGTATCAAATAATTTACGAACTTCATGGAATTCTGGATGACTACCACCATGAACTCTTGCTACGATGGGTACATATTGCTCCAATGTCTGAAAATATTTTTCCCTTGCTTCATTAAATATTAATTCTTTTGACATATCTATCTTCTCCTTCTTTCTTGTTTTTCTATTTTTTCTAATTTCATTGTATCAAAAGTTTTGAATAATAAAATTGACCTAGATCAAATTTTAGGTGTCACCTCTGTAAAAATTTAATCCCATAGATTCGCAAGGTAACCTAGTTTTTTTATTATGCCCGGAAAGTAAAAAAGCATCAAGATTTCTGCCAGAATCGGCTAAAATCTTGATGCTTTATGATCTTCTCTGTTAAAAACGGAAACTATCTAAATTTTCATTTGAGACAGTCCTTTTTATCATTAGGAAATGCTATTTCGCATTTACCATCAGCATTAATAAGTAACTTTGATAGTTCCTTTATATGCAAACAAATGCCTATTATGCTATTGGAGGTGTTCCTTCAGCGTTTCCTACAATTGCATCGATTTGAACTAGGGCATCATTAAGTAAAGCTGATACGCCAACTGTTCTTCGTGCAGGGATACCGCCTTTGAAGAATGCTTTGTAAACTTCGTCTACAGCATCAATATCTGCGATATTTTTAAGGAATATATTTACTTTAACCACATCATCCATAACGTGGTCAACACTTTCTACAATTGCCTTGATATTATTTAAGCACTGTCCAGCTTGCTCTTTTACACCACCAGCTACCATCTTACCAGTTTTTGGGTCTAAAGGTAATTGAGCCGAAATATTATTGTAATGAGAAAAAGCTACAGATTGTGTATATAGAGAACTTTTTGGTGCATTTTCCGTATTGTTTGCTTCTATGATAAGTCCATGCCTATCTTCAACAAGTTGTGGAGGTGTACCATCTCCGTGTGACACTACTGCTTCAATTTGTACTAAAGCATCCATAGGTAAAGCTGAAGCTGCAACTATTGTCCTTGCAGGAACATATGCTACGGCCCTAGCGATAGCAGAGTCTGGGAAAAATGTTGTATAAACTTCGTTTACGGCTTGAATATCTGAAATGTTTTTAAGGAATATAGTAATTTTAACAATATCGTCAAAAGGAACGTCGATACTTTCTAAAATTGCCTTGATATTCTTTAAGCACTGTCCAGCCTGCTCTTTTACACCACCAGCTACAATTCTACCAGATTTTGGATCGATAGGTAATTGAGCTGAAATATTATTGTAATGAGAAAAAGCTACAGCTTGCGTAGATAAAGGACTTGTTGGCGCATTTGCTGTATTATTTGTAAGCTTTATAAGGTCACCTGCTTGTGGTGCGTTTGGAATTGTACCTTCACCGTTTGTAAGAAGTGCTTCAACTTGCACCAAAGCATCCATAGGCAAAGCTGCAACTGCAACCTTCGTCTGTGTAGGAACATAGGTTGGGAAGAATGTTTTATAAACTTCGTCTACAGCGTCAATATCTTTGATATTGGTAACGAATACAGTGATTCTAACAACATCACTCATAACATGGTCGATGCTATCTACAATTGACTTGATATTTTTGAAGCACTGTTCAGCCTGTTCTTTTACACCGCCAGCTACTATTTTACCAGTTTTTGGATCAACAGGTAATTGAGCTGAAAGGTTATTGTAATGAGAGAAAGCTACAGTTTGTGAATATAGACCATTACCTTTTGGAGCATTCTCCGTGTTTCTTGCTAATACTTCGTTATTGCCGTTCATGATTGTATTCCCCTTTTTCGATAAATTTATTAATAGATTTATTTATTAATAGAAAAATTGTAATCGACACTGCAGAAATTGTCAACCGTTTTCATGAAAAAATGTTCAATGTGATTTCACAGAAAAATGTCGATTTTTTTGATTTGATAAATTACTTATATTTTCTTAATTTCATCAATTAATAATCTATTGAATGACAACCTCTACCTCAGTTATATCAACCTTTCAATAATCTTTTCTACTTATATAATTAAGGTCGATAAAGGTAACCTATACCCCTTTATTAGCTGTATAATTATACAAGTTAATCTTTAAAGCTCATTCTTTCTCCAAGACTTCTAATGGTGCAGCTACTCTTCTTGAGAAGATTACTTCATATGCTGCTGATCTTAAAATAGGAAAAACTCCTATTACAACAATTCCTGGAATAGGTGATATTATCGGTGCTACCATACTTGGTGAAGTTGGTGACATGAACCGTTTCAGTAGTGGTGCTAAACCTGTAGCTTATGCCGGTATTGATACTTCCGTTTCTCAATCTGGTGAATATGAGTGCATCAACAATCACATAAGCAAAAGAGGTTCACCTTATTTGAGAAAAGCACTATTTAGAGTTGCTTTTGTAGCATCAAATAACGATCCAGTATTCAAAGCTTACTACCAAAAGAAACGCATGGTAGATAAGGATCATAATGTTATGTTTCACAAAAACTATGTTATACGATTTATGCTGTCATAAAGAATAATGTTTCTTATGAGATGCAAGCACCTTGATATTAATAACTTTCTACTACATATTTTCTAAAAAGCTTGCCTTAGCTGGTCTTTCTGACATGCATAAAAAGTCATCTAATATGCAAAAATCTTTTTCTATTTACCTATTGAATTTTGATAGTTAATCTTTAAATACAGTAAGCTTATCCATTAGCTTTAAAAATAAATCTGTGAACATATAAATTAATTTAACCATATGCGACCACGATAATTTTGCAGACACTGTCTGTAAAATTCCTTTATAAAATACACTTCATAAAACCTTACCATATAAAAACTCCAACATTTAAAGTTAGAATTTCCAAATGGATGCAATTCAGCAGAGTCAATTTACTGGTTGCTACTTGCCATTTACAACTTTCATCGTGAGGGTGGGGTAAATTCACTAAAAATGAAATCATAGTAATTTCTAAGTGCAGTATCTACAATGGTATTCATGTACACATTAACATCTGGATGAGCTGCTTTAATTTCGTTAAGCATTCTAGCTGTTGAATTTCTTATCTTATAACTTCTGGGAACATTAAGAGGTTCATCTTCAATAGGAGGAGTTGTTTCAGTAGCCGTAGTTTTAAATTTGCGGTTATCTATAAGACCATCATTGTTAAGGCATGGTGAAGTAACTGCCTTTAGTAATACTTCTTCTCCAGGGAGAGTTTCTTTAACAAAATTAAAAGATGATATGGTAGTTCCAGAGATATTGTCGCAGATGCCATTATAGTCACAATCATCGTCTATGCTAAGGTCTTCTATATAATTAGTAGTTTTATTTTTTCCTTTCATGTTATCCCTCCGTTTAACTTAATTAACACTTAATATATATGCCTTTTACTAGTAAAATTGCCTTTTTAAAAAGTTAAAAAGATTAAAATAGCAAAAGATAAAAATTATAATAGGATAAAATTAAAAAAGTTAAAAAGGTAAAAATTTAAAAAGCTAAAAAGTTCAATTTGGGTACACTTTTTTTCTTTATTGCATATTTCCCCATTGAGAGATTGTCCACAATTATTTAAACTTCTCTTATCATTTGTGGAAAACTACAGTAACAAAGCGATTTAAAGTATTGAGTAAAAGGATACAACTTAGAGTTGAAAGTTGAGAGTTGACAATGGACAGGAGGGTAATAATAACCTGCAGTGTGTGGATGAAAATATAGAAGGTGTGAATAAAAACCTACAGGGTTATAGATCAAAATCTACAACAAATAATCCATCTATTAAAGATTCATCTAT
>DAMAVY010000152.1:0-7272 GCA_032077725.1 Clostridium sp.
AAAGTCATTGTAATTACTTACTTTTACCGTTGTCCCCTTTTTTGATGTTTTTAGAGAAATCATGTTATCATTTTGTAATAATTCGAGAAATCTTTTGACCGTTTTTCTGTCCACCTTCCAACGCTCCGACAACTTAATTATTGAAGTGTGAAAACTCCCTCTTTCAACTAAAATAAGCTCATTCCCAATAAGTATTTTTCTCTCCTGATGATTAGCCTGAAGAAGGATGTCTAACCACCATTTTAACTTTTGTGCATCTTCCCATATCCAATTTTTGCGTATTGATCTGTGGAGTTTTATCCATCCTTCCGTTGCCATTTAACTCACCTACTTGCCATTAATATTTTTATAGCTCTTTAATCCCCATTGTGTATCGATGGAATTAGTTAAGTCGTTCCATTGGCTATAGCTGAATTTAATAAGTTTTTCTACATCTCCATCCTCAACAAATATTTCTACATGTCCCCCGCCATCTTTAATAGATATTACCTTGCCATCATTAGCTCTAAGGTCTATATCCTCTTTATACATTAACCACACCACCTATTTCTTTAACTTCTCATCGTTACTACAAAACCTTAACATCTTCCATGTGTTATTCCTCCAAATATCTACCTTTACTCTTAACTAAATACTCATAACCATTATCTTTAAGGAATTGACTTAACTTAGTTATATTCTCCATAGTATGAATTACTTTCATATCTACAAAATAAAGACGTTCTTCTTTCTTTGGTTCAGTTTGTGGTTGAATTACCTCTTCTTTTTTAGGTTCTTCTTGCTTAGATACTTCTACATTTTCTATTTGTTTTGGCTCTTCTTTAGGTCTCTCGGCCTCTCTAATTAATTCAGCTCTATCATTTATCTCGTTAATGATTCTTGCTGCATCCCAACCAAAGTCTATATACTTTTGAAAGTCCTCATATTTTAATGGTGTTTTTACAGTTTTGTTTATACTCTCCAATGTGGTTTCTATAGTTCCCTTAATCATCTCAACTTTAGCTTTCTCCATGCTTTGTTCATTCTTAAGCATATTACCTCTTAACTCTATATCTTCTCTAACACTCTTCAAACTACCATTAAGATTTAAATACTTATCTAGCACAGTTAATCTACTAGCATACTTTTCTTCTAACCCTAAGGCTTGTACACATTCATTTATCAACTCCAGTGCCTTTAGTTTCTTTTCATCTCTTCGCTTATTATCAAAGACTAAGATTCCATCTTTTATAGGCTGCTCTGCCTCTTCCACAAGTCCAATTAACTCCTTGCATTGACCTTCAAATGCCTTAATTGGTTTTTCCATTTCTCTTTTAATAGCTTTCCTATAATCATCAATTTTGTTTCTAACTCCTGCTAATTCCTTTTGAGTAGCTTTACAATCTTTTAAGCCTTCCTCAGTTACTACTATGCCTTTATACTTTTCAGTTGTTTCTATTAGTGAAGCTTTTACTTCCTCAAAGTTCATATTTATTATTGGTAATTGTTTATTTAAAACTATCTCTTTCACTTTCTACTCCCCCTAAAAATTAAAGTTTTCATCTTTCTTCTTTTCTTCTTGTTTTTCTTTTTTCTCTCTTAACATGTTTATACACTCATGTAACATTGAGTTTTGAATATCTTCAACCTTATCAACATTGGCCCATGCTAAGAATTTATTTATATCTGTCCCTGTTTCTTCTATAAGCTTTTTAATAGTCATTACTGCAGCTTTTGCTATCTTAGCTTTTCCTTCTTCTGCATCCTGGTCTATCTCTCCACCATCAATAACATCACTTTCAGCTATTTCAAAGGCCATTAGATATAAATACCTTCTAGCATAACTTTGCGATCCACCTATATTTTGTATACTGCTACATCCTTTCAATGAAGCTATCTCTATTGGTGTAGACCAACTTCTTTTTTCCTCATTCTTATCTGAGTCTATTACATCTAATGTTGCTAGTTCTGATGTAAATTGAAATTCACAATAAAGTCCTAATCTATCGCATATTTCATTAATATGGGGTAAAAAATCACCAAGTTCAAAGTATTTGTAATTAGAATATTTATTGTATCCTGTTTTCTTTACTTCTTTATTTTGGAGCTCCACTCTAGCTCTCTGAATCTTTTGATATATATTTAGCTTATTAACTGTCTCTTTTACTTCTGACATATGCATTCCCCCTTATAATCTAAATCTCTAATAGTTTCACTTGGATTCTCGTTGTAAATCTAATTGTTGTTTAATTTCATTCCAGGTGTTAATATTAGCTTAGGATATTTTCCTTTGGTTGCATCTTACTTTGGTCGGTAGGGCAACCTTTTACTATTTCTATAGCCTCGCTAATACTTTTCCCCTCTTCATAAAGCCTTTTAACTTCCTCAAGCTTTTCATTTAGAGTTAATAATGTTGACACTTACTTAATCCCCCTCTTTTATAATTTTTAGTCCTCTTACGTATCTTTTGAGAATTTTGGATAGCATGTATATCTGCATCATTCACTATATATTCTCTTTTTCTCTTTCGCTGGACTTCTAAAATTGTTCTTACAAATTCTTCTTTACTTGCAATTCTCATAATTACCTCACTAAGGCATAAAATGCATTGGTTATAAATATTAATGTTATAAACCCACCTAGAGTTAATCCACTATAGAATTTCTTGCATTTTTTATTTGCTTGTCCATAGCTTATAAAGTTTAAAGTACTTATCACTATGGTAAATACAATACTCACTGCTCCGGTTAGGATAAATCCCAAATTAGTCATGATTACACTCTTTTAAAGCTGCATTATTGATATTGAATTTTGCTAAACAACTTGGACATAAACTAATACCGCCGACTGCTATTAGGAGGCCCGCGTTAGAACAACAATTACACCCTGGGTTATATTTTCTTAAGATTATTTGGTCGTTCTCTACAAAAATTTCTAGCGGATCCTTAATGTCTATATTTAAAGTCCTCCTTAATTCTATTGGTAATACTATCCTTCCTAACTCGTCCACTTTTCTTACTATGCCTGTTGATTTCATCTTTACATTTCCCCCTTAAATTTATTAATAAAATATACTTGCCCTTTACCTGTTATCTTGGTAGTTCTGGTTGTTCTAATGCTGCCATCCGGATTATTTATTGTCCTAGTTTTTATCTGAAATAATTCCTGGTCCATAGCTCTTTGAGTTGGTAAGTTATAACTCTCACCTTTCTTCCTAATTAAATATCCATCAGCTCTTAATCTTTCAAATAGCCTATTTTGTCCAATATCAATTCCATTTTGTCTTAATAATTTTGCCAATTCTCCAATTAGAATAGTGTTATCTGAAACTTCTAAGGCTTCTGCAAATAATACCTTTGGCTTATCCTCTTGAATCTTAAGTTGTAATACCCTTTTCTCTTCCCTTTCTTTTTTAAGTTGGGTTGCAACTTGTATAAGTAAGTCTGGGTTGTTCAAAAGTTCATCCGTTGCATACATTCCATGTTTTCTTATAGTTGGTAGGACCTCAGATGTTACCCATTTTTTAAATTTCTTTGCTGTTGAAAGTTTAGATCCTAAGATTAA
This sequence comes from Clostridium sp., assembly GCA_032077725.1. Lineage (GTDB taxonomy): Bacteria > Bacillota > Clostridia > Clostridiales > Clostridiaceae > Clostridium_J. The sequence goes on from DAMAVY010000152.1 coordinate 3,544, forward strand.
GCTGTAAAGTCCACTTTCATTTACTGCTAAGACTTTTCTGTTTTGAATACCATCATTAATAACAACTTCTCGTCTGTCCTCTTCATCTGTATGTCTATTAATATCTCGACTACCATTTTGGTACTCCAGCTTTTCAGTAATGTCTTTACCAATAAGCCAAATTTCACTTTCTTCTATTACTGCTCTCACTTGTCCAAATTCTGTATTGTTAAAAACCTGAATGTTATCCACTCTCATTCCTCCTTTAAATTTTTTACCCTCACACTGGAGCCGCTTGAATAATTTTTCAATATTAAAGTTGTCTATGTTCTAAGGCTACATTTTTATGCCATTCATCAAATAACTCCCTATTAATTAGCCACTTGTTTCCGTTTCTAAAACAAGGGAAGTCATCTGTATGGACTAACTGTCTTATCTTATCTTCACTTAATCCACTATATTCAGCTAGTTGGCTAACATTTAACGCTGTTTTAGAAACATTGGATTTCTTCACATTAACGAGTATTTCTTTTAAAATCTGTAAAACTTCATTCATTATTGTTCACTCCTAACCTTTAATGTTAAAATCTTTAAAAATATCGTCTGTTGTACATTTATAGACTTTTGACATTCTCGCTATAAGTTTAGCTGATGGCTTTTGATGGCCCTGTTCTAACTTGTAAAATGTGCTACTACTAATTCCTAACGATTCCCATGCATTCTCACTTTCAAAACCAGCATTTATTCTCCTTAGTTTAATTGGCGTTATTTTCATTTCATATCACTTCCCTTTATTGTGGTTATATTCCTTAATTCTATATGTTTCCTTGTACAGGCTTGTCCATTTTGATAACTCTGATAATTTCATCAATGATATTCACTGAAAGCATCAGAATTTCAAATGGCACATCTTCCCTCCTTTCTTTTACATTGATAAACTTATCATTATGAGGTGATTTGTTTATCCTCTATAGGTATATAATATCGCAAAAATAGATATTATCAAAGCTTCGAATATCTATAAAATAGTTATTATTCGTTAATTATCTTTATCATGCTTTAAATATCTAAAAATACCTCAACTTTCCTATTGACTTTATCTAAAATATAGATAAAATTATCTTATGAGGTGATTTTGTTATGTTAGGTGATAAGATTAAATTTTTAAGAAAAAAGAATAAAATGACTCAAGTTGAACTTTGCAAAGAAATTGGAATAGCACAATCTACGCTTGGTATGATAGAAAGCAATAGAGCACCAGCTGGAAGGAAAACATTAGTTAAACTCGCAGAATTCTTTAGAGTTACTGTAGATTATCTTTTATCTGATGAAGAAAATATTAAGGTAGAGAATGTTCAAATATCTAAAAGAGCAGAAAAGGCTCTTAGTGATACACTAGAACAATTAGAAAATTCACAAGATGGGTTAATGTTTGATGGTGAACCTATAGATGATGAAACTAGAGAACTGTTGCGATTGAGTCTTGAAAATTCTATGAAATTAGCTAAACAAATTGCTAAGGTGAAATATACCCCAAATAAATATAAAGATAAATAATAGCATCAATGGGGGGAATGGGGAATGAAAAATTATATAAGGAATGAAGTTAAAAGACTTACAAAAAAACATGCCACTAATAATCCTTTTGATATTGCAAGGGGTGAAAAAATTATTATCTTATACGAAGATTTAGGAAACATTAATGGTTATTATAATAAATATGCTAGACAAAAATTTATTCATATAAATGGAAACTTAGATTCTATAATGCAAACGCTAACTTGTGCCCACGAATTAGGTCATGCCGATATTCATCCTAATTCAAATACGCCATTTTTTAGGGATAACTCTTTTTATTCCATAAATAAGTTAGAAAAGCAAGCTAATTACTTTAGTGCTCAATTACTTATAGATGAAAGTAAAATTGATAAATGCGCATTGGGATCATATTCTATCGAGCAATTAGCATCTATATATAATGTACCCATAGAGTTAATTAAGCTTAGATTTGAGCTAAATTAACCATCATATATTTTTTACCCATCATAAGAACATATATTCGTTAAAAAGGAGGATTTTTCAATGAAAATTAAGGATATAACAAGGCAAAGAGGAGATGTAATTTCTCTAATTAACTCAAACAACGACTTTAAAAGTGTACGGATCTATAAGTACAAAGAAAACATGATAATTAAATCAATTGCACATAATGATACACTTCAAATTAGTGGTTCTACACCTACTGGACCTACTAGTGAATCTATAATGCTATCTATATTTGATGAGTTAACATCTAAAAAAATAGAGCAATTTGAAATTAAACATACTAGTCAGGCAATATATTTTTTTGAAAAAGGCATAATCCTTAACTAATAAAATAAAAATAAAGGAGGACTGTACAATGGCTGTAAAAACAAACTATGAGAAGAATGGAATTAAATACTATAGAACTTCGCTTCTTATAGGACATGATTCTACTGGTAAAAAGATTTATAAAGAATTTTATGGCAAAAGTAGAGCTGATGCAGAACAGAAAAAAGAGGATTATAAATTTGACTTAAGAAATGGCATAAATAAAAATGCTGAGAATGAAGTAATGAATGCAGCTTTTAAAATATGGCTTTTAGAAGTAATAATGCCTAGCGGTATAAAAACTAGTACGTTTGAAACCTATGAATCAATTTATAGACTTTACATTAAAGATTCTAAGCTAGGTATACGCAAGATTAAGGATATCAAGCCTATAATGATACAAACCTTCTTAAATGAGCTATATGCGAAAGGCAAAAAATATCCTATACTATCTAAGACATATAAGATTATAAAAAGGTTCTTTAATTATCAGGTTGAAATTGATGCCATAATTAAAAATCCTTGCATAAGTGTAAAGGTACCTGGACAACTATCCTATGTAAAAGAAAAGAACTGTGAAGAAATTGAGATATTTAGTGAAGAAGAAAGAGACAGAATCCTAGCACATCTTTTTAAAACTCATAATAGGATAGCGGGAATAACTTATCTTGGATTTAGTCTTGGTATGCGTGAAGGAGAAATATTAGCTTTTAGCTGGGATAATTTAGACCAGAACCAAAGAATAATGCATATTAAAAACTCTGTTAGAAATACAAAGGATTTTGATGCTGAAGGTAACGTTTTGGGCCATAGCTATAAAATAACAATTCCTAAGACTTTAAGTTCTGTAAGAGACATTGAATACCCTAAAGAATTTGATGCCATGTGGAAGGCTGTTAAAGCACAAAATAACAAAGATAAGCTTAAAGCTGGTGATTCGTATAATAATGAATTCAATTTAGTGTTTACTGATGAAGTTGGAGGTGTTTTAAGTAAACGATATGTTTTAAGAGAATGGGCTAAATCATTAAGTAATCTTGAAATACCTTATAGACCCTTTCACAAACTTAGACATACGTTTATAACTAATATGGCACTCGACCACGTTCCTGAACCTATTACACAAGCCATAGTAGGTCATAAAAAGGGTTCTGAAGTAACACATAAGATTTATACCCATATCAACAGGGAGGATACTAAAAAAGCACTTCAAAACTATAGAATTAGTGTTCCCAAATAACCTTTCCATGAATTCTAGGTCGGGAATAGGTCGGGAAACTCTAAAAAGGATATAAAAAATGCAGACCCTAAAGTCTGCAATCCCTTGAAACAAGGGCATTAAATGTCGGTTGACCTGGTCTTTGACCCCACACTCACCTTTAGAAAATATGAGTTTCT
>DAMAVY010000153.1:0-7209 GCA_032077725.1 Clostridium sp.
GAATTAAAAAAGAAGAGTTAATGGATGGAGTTAAAATAGGTGGAGTTGGATATTATTTAGGTGAAGCAGAAGACTCTAATGTTAACTTGTTTATCTAAAATCATATTCAATTTAAATATTATATACACTATACTTTAGCCAAAATTTAGTCAGCTAAAATCATAAATATTATACAAAATTTAAAATTGCCAATAGGGATGCATTTATTTTACATCTTAAGTGGTAATTTTAAATTTTGTTTTTTATCACTGATTTCAAGAATATTACAAAATAAAAATTTAAAATCATACATAATAATGCTCATTTCATTTAAGATTAGTTATTAGTAGTACGACCTTCTACCAGAAACTCAGAAATCTTCTTCCAAATATTTTGTGTTTCAATATATTGTTCATAATGCTTTTTAACATTTTTATTATATCGTTCCAATTCTATAGATATATTCATGAAGTCCTTTCGCCCAAAGTAGTCACAAACTTTAGGAAGTATTGACTCAAGCTTTTCTCTCATCTCCTGGATCTTTTCCTCATAAAGCTCTTGCTGTGTTATATATATCAGTAGTGGCTTATATCGTATCCAACCAATGCAGGCACGATAAAAACGAGTTACAATTTCTTCAGAGTCTCCTACAATATATTTTAATTTAATTGGTAACACTCCACTCATTAGATCATTATATGTGGAAAACCCATCATGAAATGTATAACATGGTACTCTTAGCACTTTTCGTTCACTTAAACATGTGCTTAAAAAAGTATCTTCCCCTCTAGCCCCTGGCGGATTGTAAAATGGACTAACTCGATTTGGATTTGTGAGATTTATACATAAGTTTGCTCCTGAAATAAATTTTGTATGGTTAACTTCCTGTACCTCTTCTACATCATCACTTACTAAAATTTTCGTATCTGCATAAGTTACTCTACCATTTTTCATAACAGAAGATAAATTGTCCCAGCTTACGATATCATTGCTTATGGCCTCAATAAATGACTTGAAATCTCCTTCGGACATGGTGTCATTAAAATCAATATATGGGATTGGAGAAATGTAACCACAATGGTGTCCATTAGTAATATCCGCTTCCTTGATGTTTTTTAAATGTGTTGATAGCACATGTTGACCACCCCATATAGCAGTAGAACGTGTTTTAGTAACTGCCATTGGGTATTCATCATCGTCCAGGAAAACAAGATATTCTATGTTGTTTTTTATAGCAGTATAGAGCACAGCATTTCGCTTTGCAGCATATCCACTTCCAAAGAACAATCGTGCTTCTTTTTCATTTATGACATTTTTTCGAATTAAATACTGGATTTCTTTTTCAATAGAACTACCACTAATAAAATAAGTATCATCAACTAGGTCAACAACTTTCTTGCTAATGTTGGTATAATCCGTTGATTTAGTGTTAGAGTATTTTAAATCATATGCAACAAAAAGATTTAAACTAACATTTTCTTTTCCGGTAAGACCAGACTCTTTCCAGTTATAAACGTTGGTCTTCAGAATTTTTTGAAAATTCTTCCGGCCTGTTACAAAACCAATTCCTACTTTAATATTCTTCTCTTTTTTCATCTTATCTTTCCCTTTCTTTATTGTTAATTTTATTAATGTTTAGCTTCTAGAGGAATAGCATACCAATAATAATGAACTTTAGCAAATATCCATATCCAACTGCGAACTAGAGATAAGTCCCTCCTACTCCTTTTCTTATAATGATGCTAGAAAAAATTATATTTATTATAAAGCTAATTTAGCATTATCCTATTTACAAAAATAAATAATTATGAGATAATGAACAAAAGTTAAAAGAAATCTTTAAACTAGGTACAGAGATACCAGTAAGATTGGAAATATTTTTCAGCCTAAATTTAGTGAAATCACTTAAGCTGTAAATGTACAATCTTGCTGTAAGCAAGGTTTTTTTTTATGACTTTATGAAATATTGAATCACAAATTTAGGGGGTAGTATTATGACAACAAACACAAAGGTAGTAGGTTACTTACCTGACGAAAGACCACCATTCTTTGAACTTATCTTATTTGCTCTACAACAGATTGTAGTAATGTTTCCAGCCACAGTTTTGGTGGCATTAATTACTGGGTTCCATGTTTCAACCACAATATTTGCAAGTGGACTTGCTACTTTAGGATTCATCCTAGTTACAGGAAAGAAAATTCCACTATATTATGGGTCAAGCTTCTCATATATTGCAGCTATAGCTTCAATAATGGGTGCTGATGCATTTGCAAGTTATTCACTAAATGACAAAATTTCAATTGCACAATTTGGTATTGTAATGTCAGGTTTTGTTTCAATCATTGCTGGTTTTATTATAAAGAAAAGTGGAAAGAAATTTATTGATAAAGTACTTCCACCTACAGTAACAGGAAGTATAGCAATTATTATTGGGTTATCATTAGCAGGAAATGCCATGGGAAATGCAGCAACATTTCCACAAGGTATAGCAGAGGCAAGTAAAGCAGCTGCAAGCGGTTATGCATGGATAATAGCTATAGTAACTTTATTATCAACAATCATATATTCAGTTTATCTAAAAGGAAAACTTAGCCAACTTCCAATTTTATTCGGACTTTTCACCGGATATGCAGTAGCTTTAGTAATAGGAGCTGTAACAGGAATAGACTTTGTAAACTTTAATACTATAGCAACAAATAGTATTCTAACTCTACCTACATTTACCTTTCCTAAAGCTTCCTGGGCAGCTATAATTGCAATAATGCCTATAGCTATAGCAACTATCCCTGAATCAACTGCACATGTATATCAGTTAGATACTTATGTTAATGACTTAGCTAAAAAGAAGGGTTCAAAAAAGAGATACCAAATAGAAGATAAATTAGGCTTAAACTTAATCGGTGATGGTATTGGTGATATTATATCTGGACTTATTGGAGGCCCTGCTGGTACAAACTATGGTGAAAATATAAGCACTATGGCAATATCAAAAAACTTCTCTGTCCCTGTTTTAATAACAGCAGCTATAATAACAATGATTATATCTTGCTTTACGCCACTAATAAATTTAATTTATTCTATACCAACAGCTGTAATCGGAGGACTTTCAATATACCTTTATGGAGTTATAGCCGCACAAGGTATTACAATAATGATGGATAAAAAAGTTGACATGTTCCAATCTAAAAATCTTGCTATAATTGCAGTTATCTTAATAGTAGGACTTGGCGGAAACTATGCATTTGAAGGTGGTATGATTCCTGCGTTTGGAACTCAATTCCCTGCACTAGCAACAGCTGCTGTAGTAGGAATACTTCTAAACCTAATGCTTTCAATTGGAGATAAAGAGGTTCCTATAGTAGATGAAGAAGTTGAATCAGATATTGCATAATAACTAAAATAGTTACTATGGTAATTAAAAATTTATAACTATACTTCTAAAAGAATTAAAGGTGGCTCATTTAATTATGAGTCACCTTTTTAAATTTTTAGAAGTATCCAATTTTATATTTATATTAATGTTATACATAACTAACCCTCAACAATTAAATAAAACACCCATCATTCATTTTCCCATATTATAAATTAAGAACAAAAGTTTAAGGAGTGAAATGTATTTTGCCATTAGATAATATTTACGTGGATAGTATAAAAAATTGGACGATACTAATCTATGCAGATGGTAATAATGAGATGGAAGAAGTAATATATAAATCTCTCTTGGCATGCGAAAATATAGGATCTAGCAATGATATAAATGTTGTTGTAGAAATAGGCAAGCTAGGCAATTACAAAACTAATTATGAAAATAGTTGGACAGGAGTAAGACGATATTACGTTGCAAATGGCAGCTCTATTTTAATTGAAGATTTAGGCAAGGTAAATATGGCTGATCCTAATATTTTATACGATTTTATAAAATGGGGATGGGAAAACTATAAAGCTAGGCATCTCATGTTAGTTCTTTCTGACCATGGAGGAGATTTCGTAGGTTGCTTTACTGATTTAAGCTTGAGTGTGCCATATATTATGGGAATACCTGAAATGATTGAAGCAATTAATGAAACAAAAAATAATTTTGAGTATACAATAGACATTTTAGTACTCGATATGTGCTATATGAATTGCATAGAAGTTATTTACGAGTTAAGCCAAGAAGAAAATCCTACAGTTGAAACTTTAGTAACTTATATGGATAATGCCGCCTATGAAGGAATAAACTACGATAAATTAATATCCACTACTGAAAAGTTCAGTAGTATTACTGATATGCATTTGTTTATAAAATATTTTATAGATAGTCAAGATTACAATATGATAGCATATGAAATAAACCACGAAAAATTAGAGGAAATAAAACTTTTATTTAGCGATATAGCAAAGACGACAGAAACTCCCCTAGCCGCGCTTAATAATATCTCTACAAAGGGAGAAAAATCAGATTTTGTGAAGAACATTAATGATAAGTTGAAATCAATAGTTATATATAGTAAAAAAGCTTTTCATGGAATAAACCAATCTATTAATATAGTTTATGAAGATGTAGGACATTTAATATATTTTTATGAGAAATTATCATTTTCCAAGAATAACCATTGGAAAGCACTTTTAAGTAAGATGGCTGTAGATAAAAAATATGTAAAAAAAGACAGAGTTAATGTATCTTTATCGAGTACATCTGAATCAAAAATTCATTATATTTTAAAATTTAATGGGTGCAAACCCAAAAATGAGAAATAGCTTATCACTAGAAAGCTTTCTTCAATATAATCATAAATCTTAACAAATATAGATATTTTTAAAGTATAAATACTTTAAAATGAAGATATACTCATTTAAAGAGGTCCATGGAAATTTCCATGGACCTACTTTAAATTTTATCTATTGTTTACCCACTAGAGTTCTCAAATTTATCACCGAGATGGGAATTATCATTTACTTAACCATAGTTGCCCTTAACTAAATTCATAAACAGTTGAAAATATCAGTTTATGAGAAGAATAGACCTCTACATTTAGTTACTACTATAATTGGCCCAAATGCACGACCTAATTCTATGCCACTAACAGTACTGGTAACAATTGCAGTATTAAATGAAATGTCCCCAGGATTAAGGAAGAACCCTGTTACTGAATAGCTCACCATCACCGCCCCCCCCCTCGGCTGAAGAGTTTCTGTAACGGGGAATACTGTAGGAATTGGTGTGGTTGGTATAAATTCATCAGTAATTATATCATTTAAAGAAATATCCAAGACCTGAGTAGAAATATTTCTTACTGTAATGGTAATAGTATAGGTTACAGCTTCAGATGAACAGGTAGCACCTATCTTTGGACTAACATCTTTTACTACTTCTATCATTGGTAATACCGCAGGTGTGCCTCCACAGAGAGCTGGATTATTAATTGGAGGATTACCTTGTCCATAAGGTGGCGGTATCTCCTTATTTATACCTACATCATCGGTTGAAGTAAACCCACAAAAAATATGGCTTTGTGTGAAAAAGTTACTTGGGAAACAAGTAAGAGGCACTTTAAAATCCAAGAAATAATCCAAATTTGAACTAAATTCCGAATTATCTTGTACTTCGATTACTTCCACATTACCTAAATCATCATAGACTATAGGTTGCTCACAGCTTAGAGTAACAAACGGCGAGGTATTATTTGCAGTATAAACTTGTACTTTTTCATTATTATTCTTAGGATTTACCCTCACGGTGTATTGAGGATTAAAAGAAGTGTCTTTAATCAAACCTCACCATACCTTTTCTCTGAGACAATCTTTAGTTGGTGGGGCTAAAGGATCACCATCTAACCTAATTCTGAAATAAACGTTACTGCTGTCTAAGGCATAAAACAATGCTGGAAAATCGCTATTTCCAACAATATCAAGCCAACTTTGACCTATATCAGCAATAAGGGTGTTGGTATTTATCGGTATCCATGTTACAACAAACATATTGCTCCTCCTTTTAAGAATATCTAAAATTAAATGGACACTTTTTTATTCTACTTCAGAACAGCATCCAATAATATAATTATGACAAGGAAAATCTATATCCCAAGTCAAGGTATCATCATTACAGCATTCTACTTCGGTTATAATATTGATAAAATCCTGTCTTACATTTACACATGAACATTCGTCACCTGCAACATTCACATCAAATATACGACATACCGTTGCAACTACATCACCACCATAGAGCACCCTTGCCACAAAACCATATCTAGTATGATTGCAAAGACCTGTTACATTGACGTAAAAATCAACTAATGTGCATTCGCAATTAGCATCATGCGTAAAAGGACCTATTACAGCTTTACAATTTACACTCATTATTTTTTCCTCCCATGAATTATTACACAGATATTAATAATCTATGTACTCAATCGTTTGAAATTGGGAGTTTTGTATTTTAAGCACATAAAAGTTGTATGTATATATTTTTTAATCTTCTTTGTACTACTATAATATTGTACAAGCTCATCTTTGCTACTCTTATACTTTAGGTTTTTATTTACTTATAGTATAACTGCTTATATTCATGTTTTTATTTTACAATTTAACGTAAAAATAAGGGAGCTTAATGCTCCCCTATATCTCAGATTATATTTTATTACTATTAACTAGCCTTATAATTTAAATATAATACATTTATGATTAATAAATGCTCTTCACTTAATTACAGCCTATCTATTTAATTTACCTTCATTTTCACTACTAAGGCATGCTCTCCCATTATTGGTTTGTCTTTACTCATCCCTATAAAATCAGATCCGAATAATTCAAATAGATTTCCGGAAATTCCAAACTCCGGAAGACGTCCTATTAAATGCTCACCATCTGTTACCATTGCCATTTGAACTGGTGAAGCATAATCTCCTTTACTTGTAAAATCTCCCCCACTTGCCATGATAATTGCTATAGCTAATTCTCCATTTAACATTTCCTTTAAAGTCTTATTGCTTGGCTCTATAGAAAGATTAGATATTCCAAGTGTTGGTACTTCATCATAATCCCCACCTGCTGCACCTGTCAAGGGCATGGAAAATGTATCTGCAATTTTTTTATCAGTATAACCCTTTATAACAACACCTTTGTCAATAAAAGTACACTTGTCATTTTCATTTACTACACCCTCCATATCAAAAAATGGATTATGCTTTTCCTCTACTGTATTATCTTTAAATACACTAAAATTCTTACTAAATACCTTTGAATTA
>DAMAVY010000154.1:0-7165 GCA_032077725.1 Clostridium sp.
CTATGAATTTGAACCTTGTATAATGTGTGGAAAATGCAGCAAAACAGAAAAATGCATTTCAGATGAGAGTTTTAATGAAATATATGCAAAGATATTAAAATCAGATCGCATATTTTTAGTAGTACCTCATTACGCTACAATACCTTCCAAGCTATCAATGATTTTGGAGAAGCTTCAAGAATTTTGCTTTATTCATTATTGCAATGAGAATAAGAGTCACTTTGCTTTGCACAAAAAACCTCTTGGTATTATTGCACATGGTGGTCAACAGCTTAGTGATGAGGTATTAAAATATTATAAAACGGCACTTCTGGATGTTGTAGCTAATTCACTTTCCAGTGTAGGAATGAAAATAGTAGGTTCTAATGATGAATATCCTAATGGGGTAATTTTTGGAATTAAAGATATGAAAAAGGTTGAAGGTAATGTTGTTCCTGACATGGTACATGATATGGATGAGATAAAAGAAAGAATAACTCCTTTAGTTAATAATATGCTAGCTCTCATAGAAAGCACTTAAAGATAAGATCCTGTAAAAAACGCCTTCAAATTACAAAATATTGAAGCCTCCTATGATAAAATAAAAATATCATAGGAGGCTGTATTTTTATGAGAAAAAGGAAAGAAAGATTAAGTGATGGAAAAAAGAATATCCTTTTTTCATTATCTCAGCGTGTTTAATTATCTCAATGTCTTTAATGTCCTGCGTACTAAAGTGAATATCCTTGAAATCTTATATTTTCCAGGTGACCAATTTTCCTCTAAACATACTAATGTTAATGCCATGATCAGTGGTAATAAACATATCCATACTCCTTTTATCCCCAATGCCTTATAGGCCAGATATGATATTCCTACTCCAACGTGATAAGAAAGTAATACCCTTCCAAAGAATTTTGTCTTATGTAAATGCGTTTTATCCTTATCACATAAGTATTCCACAAAAGACATTGTAAATTGTCTCAGATTATTGGTGGAAAAAATGCTAGAGCTCACATAACCTTCTGCCCCATTAAATGAATTCCATTGTATAGCTGTTATAAAAAACAATGGATAGAGAGCCACAAAATCATTCATATTCTTAGGGAAGAAGCCTATGAAAAACACTACTGCTATTTCAAGGAAAACACTAAATATACGCATATTGATTTTTGTATATTTAGGTATAATAATTGTACATGCTAACCCACACATATACACCAGCATTGCTGAAATACGCCCCCAAAGTTCACTGAAATTTCTTCCGAAGATATTTATAATTATATTAATCATATTCGATGTTTGTGCAGAACAAAAGATGTCACGATGATTTAATAATGCATATGCTCCCAAAAAACCACCAACCAACGACATTTCATAATGTACAAAACATTCCAAACGATCTTTATTCACCATTTTTCTTCACACTCTACTTTCTATTTCTAGCTAATAATAGTATAATCCCCCAAACTTATTTTGTAAATTTAACACTCTATCTTAATAAAGTAATATGCCATTTTTGAATCTCCATATATTAAATGACAGCCAACTGAAATTGCGCATTAAAACACCGTAAAATCCATTTCTGAATAATACGGTATTAGTCTAAGATATTTATATTTTTACTTGATAATAAACTCTATGTAGATAATATAAACTTCTTAAATGATTCAACAGTTGAAAAATAGAAATCTGAATTGTTTCTCATATAATTTCCTATTTCAGGAATTATGTGAGACCATCCTGCTCCTGCAAATGCTACATTACAACTTCTTGCCATATCCAATCCTGGTTTTAAATCATCTAATACTAACATTTCATTATTATCTAAATTAAATCTTTTCATAATTTCAATAATAGGATAAGGATTTGGTTTTCTTTGATGTTCTTCTAAGTCCCAACCAAATATTAAATCAGGAGTTAAATCACAATGTGAAATATAGTCTCTTATAATTTGTTCACTTTCTGAATGAGACACAACACATATTATGCCACCTAATTTTTTATACTCTTTTATTAATTCAGGAAAACCTAGATAAAAGTCAGGGGATTTTTTTTGTGTGTAACTCTTCCATATTTTATATTGATATTCTTGCTCAACTTTGCTAAATTTCAAAACATCTTTACATAAATCTGAAAATCCTGGGTTAAAGCAATATGAAACAAATTTTTCAAGGCTTAAATGTTCCATTTCTGGTCTTAATGTTTTTAACGCTTCTAAAAAAGAAGGGTAATGAATGTCTGGTGTACTTTTAACTACTGTATCATCATGGTCTAAAATTAAACATCTGTATTTCAATTCAATTCCCCCTAATAGTCTAAACCAATTTAAAATACTAATATCTTAATTAAGTCTATCTTGCTATACTTACTATAAATTGCTTTATTCTCTCTGCACTGGTAATTGCATTATTCATGTCCTCTTCCTTAACTTTTAACTAATCAAGCTAGCAGCAACCAGTATTATTGCACCACCTTTTTACTAGTCAAATTACCATTGTCCAAAATGATCTTCTGAACATCCAAGTAAATTAGATATATCTATATACTCATCATTATATGTTTTAATACGTCCTGAAAAATAACCTATCATTTGGTGCACCTCTGATTTTATAATCTTTAAATCTGATTTTGCGATTCTTTCATAAAATGGGGTGAACTTAAGTTCTATACTATCGCTTACTGAACTTTTTATTGACCATGGTTTCATAAAATTCTCAGGATCATATTCAAAAATAATATCTTCACTAATTTTCGTTATCTTACCATCTATTACAATTGCATTTTCATTCATCCCAGTATTATCAGTCCATTTTCCACCAAGATTAAGTCCTATAGTCCTACCATTAATTCTCCCCGAAGCATTCGCCCAATTCCATTTGACCCTGTATGGCCATATACCCCTTCCAAAATCAAGACACGCAAAGGTGTTCTCGGAGTTAAAACTGTAATTATTTTTCCCAACCTTAAGACTTCCACTAGTAGGTAAACATTCATGCTTAGAAGTAAATTGAAACGTATTTTTGTTCCAAGGTATAACAACATTAAGAGTCTCATGTCCATCAGGATATTCTATATTAATATCTGCCTGCAATGTCGTCCCCATAAAGTCGTTGCAACTTATTATAATATGGGTATCATTGTTTTCTTTCAGCATTTTAATATCTATACTTGAATTTTTGAAAACCACAGATTCATTTACTCCATTTGGCATAGTACAACCCTTTCCAAAGGGAGTCATAATTGTTTTCTCAATAAATTTTTTGGTTTTAAAATCTAAAAAGTACACAAAAATCATACCTGCATAATCTATATTAGATATGGTAGCAGAAAATAAACATTCATCACTTATGATACACCAGTAATTCCATTTTTTCTTCCTTAAGCATCTACCTGAAAGGTTACAATTAAACAGCGGTTTCCTTGCCCATCCTATACTACTTTCATTTAGTTCCCCCCTATCATTACACAAATTAACAGCTTCACAAATTTCATTTTCAAAGTATTTCCCCACACTATTCAACAAGAACACACCCCTTCCTTATAGGTTCAATTATACCATGATTTTACTTTCATCTCATATAATTACATCATCCAATAAAAAAAAGATGGCAACTACAATGTAGTGCCATCCTTTTTACTTAGATATTTGTTTTTTCTATATAGTTGCAATTAACGTCGATATGGTTTGCAAACAACAATAGTCTCACGTATTACTCCTACTAATTCAGCTAATTCATTTTTCTTCATTTCATGTTATAAATATATAACTCTCTATGTTACAAATATATAACATGTTCTATTCAATTCCAATACCTACCAGTAATATTTTTACAATTTATTATTATTTAAAATTCTCTTATGATCTTAATTAAATCAGTAACCACTTCTTTAAATTCACTCATTAAATGTTTTGGAATAATGTTTATAAATATTTTATGCTCACCAATTATTAAATCAGTTCCTTTAAAATCGATATTATTAATATCATCAAATAATATTCTTTTTTGTTTTGAAAACACATTTTTATAAATAATTCCTTTATTAGTTACTATGAAACCTTCTTTTCCACTTGCGAAAACAGTATTATCATATAGTAAAAATAATGCTTCATTAGGCAACGGAGCTATGGAAAAGGACTTTATCGCTCCACTAAATCTTCTTTTAGATTCATCATTTTCCATAATCACAAATATTGAATTTCTAATTTGCTTATTACAATTTATATTTAGCATTGTAACTATATTTTCCTCGATACTTTTGCTTCTATCAAGACTAAATGCTATTTCTGGATTTTGATTATAGTTATAACATTTATTTAACCTTAATTTATTTTCTACCTTTACTCTTATTTCTTCTGGGCAATATTTTTCTGCAATTAATCTATTTATTAATACTTCAAGTGTTTTTACAAATAACCCTCTATCTGATGAGTCCATCATGTTAAAGCTAATTTCTTTATCATTTAGAATAAACTTATCATCTAAAAACTCTACCTTATTTATATCTTCAAAAGCTAGCCTAAATACATTATTCATGAATTCTTTACAATATATGGCCTCTTCGGTTATAACAAATCCATCTTTAGCACTTCCAAAAGCTGTTGCATCATATATAAGAATTGGCGTTTCTCCCTTAATATTTGCGTAAGCACTTATAGCATTATCAATCTTAATTCTAACATTATCTTCTACCGAGTTATAAATATACCAAACTCTATTCCAACTACCTTGCTCTAAAATCAAGTTAATATCAAAAGCTAAATCTCCATTCATTCCACTTTTAATCTTATGATATATTGAGTTTTTCTCTAATTTAGTATCTAATATTTCCTTTGCTTGTCCAAAACTCTTATTCAGCTCACTACCATTACCATAATATAATTCTCTCAGTTTTAATATGTCCTTAATCTCATTTCCTGTTTTGATACCTGAAAGCTTACTATTTACAATTATCACTATAATATAAGTAAGTAACTGTACGAAAATGCCTCTATCTTTTGAATCAATCATATATATTGATACGCTTTCATCATTAAGAATGAGTCTAGTTCCTTCATGCTTTATTATTTTTATATCTTCTAATTTAATTTTTACTGATTTATGATTAGTGTCTTTAAAATATATATTCCTATTAGTTAATACTAATCCTTCTGAATTCTTTCCTTTTGACGCTTCCTCATAATAAAGTATGGGAACTTCATTTTTGTAATCTGCATAATTTTCAAATGCTTCAAAAAACTTATCTTGTGTAGATTTATCTATAGCTTTATAAATATAAAAAACCCTATTTACATCACATAAAGCTAATGCTGCCTCTATATTACTAACCAAATCCTTGCTATATTTAAATTTTAATTTTTCATAGAAAGCATTATCTTCTAGAACATTTTCAAATGTATCTGCAGCGTCTCCAATTGATTTCATTAATTCTTTTCTATATCTTCTAATTTCACTTGCTTCCTTTATAGCATCATTATATGGCATTTTAAAGAACTCCGCATATTCCATAATACCATCTATTTCATCAGGTTTTAATGCAAGAGCTCTAATATAGTAATCTAGGTTAAAAGGATATGCAATTAACATATCAAGAATTCTATCATACACTTCTTTTTCTTTATATCCGCCTTCTAAGAGCTTGTTATATATTTTACTTGCTTTTTCAATTTCTTCTTCACTGTATACTTCAGGGATTTCTATATCATATCCCCCTTCTACAGCTTTAATTACACATTCTTTTATAGACATAATATCTGAATATAGCATACCAGCTAAATTTTCTATTATATCTTCATCTTTATAAATCCTGTTAAATTCTGATTCAGCCTTTGATTTAGTGGTTGCATTTCCTATTCCATTAGCAATAGAATGCATTGAACCAGATATAGCATTCATAGCCTTCGCAGTTATTGCTCCTTTTATAGCTCCACTAATTCCGAAGCCTCCACCTTCCCATACTCCTCTTGATTCCTTTCTAACAGCCCTGTTATATTCTGTCTCTGCAACCTTCATCATTGTTTTCTCATAACTATCTGCCAATCCCTCTATTTCACTTACAAAGCTAAAACAGTTTTCATCTATATATGAAGTGAAGATAGCTTCAAAATTATTATAATTAAAGAATTCAGCAAAATTAATTCCATGTTTTATTGCAATTTCATAATATCCACTGAAATTCTCCATACAGTATATAAGCATTCCTTCTAAATCCTTGAACTTAGTATCATAACTTTCAAAAAAGTTTTCTATTGCTAGTTCTGCAGTTAAATTGAACCGATCCTCCAGATAAACATATTGATCAGTTAAGTATGGAAGTTTAATTGTTCTATTACCTAATTTAAAAACTATGTCCCCTGCCACTTCTTTAATTTCTTCTATTTCTTCCTCTTCATAAACAGCTAGACTTTTAGTTTTATTGCTTTCTACAACTTTTTCTAGCTTTTCTTTACTTTCATTATTACTTTCACCATTACTTTCATTATTTAACTGATTTTTCAACATTTCTGATAAATTTGTTCCACAGTTAAAACAAAATTTAGCTTCATCAGGTAACTTTGTACCACAGTTTATACAAAACATCTTCTTTCCCCCTTGTATAATGTGCTATAACATTCAATAGAAAGCTATATTAGTTTCTACCGAGCATTACAACTCATGTATATATTATTATTCATATTTAACCAACACCAGTTAGAGTTTAGTTTTTTACTCCTCCACCCCTATTTATTCATAATAATCATACATATTAACATAAAATTATGTTCTTAATTATAACATATTTTTCTTGTTTTTTTGACAAATTACGCTTTTAAAAAAAGTTTTTTACCAGTTATCTTTTACTGTTTATAAACCAATCTTGCCACAAGTTATTCACAGATTTAAAATTTTATAATTTCCTATAAAAAAAAGATGGCAACTACAATGTAGCGCCATCCTTTTTACTTAGATATTTGTTTTTTCTATATAGTTGCAATTAACGTCGATATGGTTTGCAAACAACAATAGTCTTTCATAAAGTGGCTTCACTTTATCGCCATACTTTTCTTCTAGACTTTCTCCAATATCTTTTACTGTTTTCTTGCCATCTATCAGTAAAAACACACAACTTCCATATTCATCTAAAGAAGTTCTTTTATACTCTGGAATTTTGAATTTAAGTTTTCTAAAGAACTTTTGGACCTTAT
>DAMAVY010000155.1:0-7158 GCA_032077725.1 Clostridium sp.
ATGTATTTTTAAAAAATTAGAATTTGAATTATCCGTAGGCTAAAGTAGAATAAAAGACTAGTATAATTAGTTACTAATTTTATTTGGAAATACAACATATAAAGGAGAAGCTAGATATGTTACAACATACTTTATCAAGAACAGAGTTATTAATAGGAAAAGACAGTTTAAATAAATTAAGAGGTAGCAAAGTTATAGTATTTGGAATAGGTGGAGTAGGAAGCTTTACTGTTGAGGCACTTACAAGAGCAGGTGTTGGAACTATTGTATTAGTGGATGATGATACAATTTGCTTAACTAATTTAAATAGACAAATTCATGCTACCTACGATACTATTGGAAAAGTTAAAGTTGAAGTCATGAAAGAGAGAATTCTATCTATAAATAAAAATTGTAATGTTATAACTCATCAGATATTCGTTACGAAAGAAAACATTCCTGAAATAGTTAGTGATGATGTGGATTATGTGGTGGATGCTATAGATACAGTATCAGCTAAGATTGGACTAATAGAATATTGCAACGAAAAAGGAATAAATATAATAAGCTGTATGGGTACAGGAAATAAATTTGATCCTACTGGTTTTAAAGTTTCAGACATATATGATACTAAAGTATGTCCACTAGCAAAGGTTATGAGACATGAATTAAGAAAAAGAGATATTAAATCTCTTAAGGTAGTTTATTCAGAAGAAGAGCCGACAAAGCCAAAGTCAGATGATGTTGTTACTTGTAAAACAGGCTGTGTTTGTACAGGTGGTACTAAAAAATGCGCTATTAAAAGGCAAATACCAGGTAGCATATCTTTTGTGCCTCCAGTAGCAGGTATGATAATTGCTGGGGAAGTAATTCAGGATTTAATGAAGTAAAAATAATTCAATGATTAAATAAGTTAATGTAGTTATTTAATAAAGCATACGTATAATCAATTTATATAATATAAGAGGCTATAAATGTTTTTGTGTATCATCTATATTCTTCTTAGAAATATTGAGGATGTAAATATTTTTATGTATTCTCTATCTGCTTCTTAGAAATATTGAATAATATTATTAATTTTAATTAACAATACAACATAAAAAACCCCGTCAGCATAAATTTAATATACTGACAAGGGTTTTTCCTTTTAAGTGGATGATATGATGTTTAGTAAACCTAAAGCTTGGTAGATAAGCTTACTAAATTTAGGTAAAAAAATTTATTTTATCTAACTAACTTATATAAAGCTAAGGCGTAAATTTCAGTAGCTTTTACTAAATCATCCATAGTTATATATTCATTAGGTTGATGTTCTGTTTTTTCAGATGTAGGGAACACCATACCAAAAGCTACACAGTTATTCATTGCTCTTGCATAAGTGGCTCCACCAGAAGATTCTGGTATTCCATTATATCCTGTTTCTTCATCATATACTTCTTTTAAAGTTTTAATTAGGAAGTGATCTGCAGGAACATATATAGAATCTAGCCAATCGAATTCATTATATTCTAGTCCGTATTCTGAAGCTTTCTCCTTTAATGGATTAACTATATCTTCTTTTTTATAAGTAACAGGTATTCTAATATCTAAAGATATTGTTTCTATGTCTTTATTTAAATCAAGTTTACCTATATTTACAGTTAGGTTTCCAGATACATCTTCACATTTTGGAATTATACTTTGAACAGTAGCATCTTCACCTATAGCATTTGCTATAAACTTTATAGAATTTGATGTGCAACCCATTTTATCAAGGGCAATAGCAAGCCTTGATATTGCGTTTATACCCTTATCGCTGTCTGCAGAGTGAACTCCTTTTCCAATCGTGCAAATTGAATTTCCGTCTAAAGTATATTTGAAATTTAAAGTATCTAATATATTCTTTAGAGAAGAAATTTCCTCTGGTGTTCCAGTAAAGATGGCTTTATCAGGAACTGAATTAAAGGCATTTCCTGCACTTAGAACTAAATCAGGACTGCTTTTGCAAGTTAAAGTTGCTTGTAGTAAACCTTTTTCTGCATTTATACAAAAAAACTTGCTGTCAGGAGTAATTCCCATAGAAGGAATTTCTTCACCGTTTTCTTTGTATTTATTTATACCTCTCCAAAGAGTTTCTTCATCTGTTCCAAATATAAATCTTATTCTTTTGTTAAATTTAACACCTGAATCAAGTAGAGCTTTTACTGCATAGATACAAGCTATAGTAGGTCCTTTATCATCTTGAGTTCCTCTTCCATATAATTTATCATCTACTATTGTTAATTCATAAGGAGGGTAAGTCCAAGAATCTAAGTCTCCCTCAGGAACTACATCTAAATGACCAAGAACACCAACTAGTTCCTTGCCTTCACCAATTTCAGCATATCCATAGTAACCATCTTTATCATAGAAAGTTTTAAAACCTAAGGATTTACATAGGTTTAATGTGCTTTTTAAGCAATCATCTATATTTTTCCCGAAAACATAATTTGAATCGGTCTCATCATTAACACTTGCATAGCTTACAGCTTCCTTTATAGAGTTTATTAATTCAGGTATTAATTCATCAACCTTTTCTTTTATTACCTCTTTTTTAACCATATCAGTTTCCCCTTTCGATTTGAGTAAATGTTAATCTTTGTTTAAAATTCATTTATAATAATATATCTTATATATAAAATTAACCATACTCAGCAATGTATGTCAATATATCGGGAAAAATGTTATAAATAAATTCATTTACCATTGATTTAAAAAATCATATAGAGCGGGATATACATTTAGATTACTCATCATAGTCATATATTCATTCATAGCATCCATATCCTCATCTTTTTCTTTAAGTGCCCTAATCATAAGGTTTTTTGGAGTTTCAAGAGGAGATATATATTCTACTACAGAAACATTATATCCTTTTGCTTTAAGCATTAAGCTTCTCATTCCATCAGTTAGTATATCTGCCATTCTAGCCTTAAATACTCCTTGATCTAATATACTTTTAAATGGAGCATAAGAATATTGGTTTAGCATTTCTCTGTGGCAACATGGCACAGCAATTATAACATCAGATTCAATTCTAATACCAAGAGCTAAAGCCATATCGGTGGCTGTATCACAAGCATGTAATGAAATTACAACGTTTATCTTTTTATTTGGGGTGTAATCTTTTATGTCAATTGCATGAAACTCCATATTTCTATATCCTAAACTATTAGCCATAGCTTTAGAGGTTACTATTACAGGATCAGAATAATCAAGTCCAATAAAATGACACTTGCGTTTTTTCACTTCAGTTAAATAATAGTTTAATACAAAAGATAAGTAAGATTTACCACAACCACAATCTAATATGGTAATAACTTTGTTTTTAGGAAGCTCATCTATGATACCTTCTAGAAGCTCAACATAGTGATCAATTTGATTATACTTTCTTATTTTATCATTTTTCACCTTACCATCTTTGCTCATAATACCGATTTCTTTGAGTAGATTATCAGCATCTCCTATTTTTATGTAATAATCACGATTAAGTAAAGTAGAAGCATTAACATTATGGAAGGATTCTTTTTTAGTTTTATTGCCTTCCAAAGGAGTATCAATGCTTGCATCAATAGTTTTCATAGTCACATTTTTGTTATCAGCTGTGATTAGAAGTGTCTCACCTCTTTCACTGTAGATAAGTGATAAGCCTTCATAGTTTAAGCATTCATCTAGAATAAAATTAAAGAAGTTTTCTACGGATAGTTGTTTTGTAACTCCATTAAAATTATAGCTTAAGTTGCCTTCTGTTAAGGTAGTGGTACCTTTAAAGCTTTTAAGACCCGATGCAAATTCAACATTGATGTATTTAAAAATTGATGTATTTTCTTTAAATCTATTTTGAAGTCCCATGAAAAATAGATTTAGCTTATTTATATTTGCTTTGTTCATAACAACACCTTCTTTTATTTATTAATTATTGAGTAGAATTAGATTAGCTTAACATTCATAACCTTTAGTATAACAAAATATGATATTTACTAAAAGAAAAATTAAGGTTATATAAAGAATAGTATTAGAAAATAAAATTTTAATTATGATTAAGAGCAAAGAGTATATTTTAATTAATGTTACTACCATATGGTGTGAGATTTTGAGATAAATGCACTATTTATTGCACAATTGAAATGAAGTTACGATTCATTGTGGCTTAATTTTATTATTTTGACTAAAAATAAAGAGATCACATTAATGAAACATATACTAATTATGATATAATATTTTAGAAAAGGAGTGACATAAGTGAAGAAAAATCAAAATATTGCTATAACGATATTTATATTTATTATTATGGCCGTAATTGCTATAGTAGATAACACTAAGGGAATATTTATTCCTGTTTTTAAAGAAACTTTTAATGCTAACAATACAAGTATGGGCATGCTGCTATCAGTATGTTCTTTAGGATACATAATATTTACTTACATAGGTGGATTTCTCTGTGAAAAGTTTGGACAAAAAAAGATAGTTTGTACAGGTCTTTTTATCATTATTGTATCTGGGGTAATAATCACATTTTCTAAGTTCTATGTCATGCTATTATCTGGAATGTTTTTTATGAATATGGGAATTGCATTTGTTATGATTGGAATAAATACTTTAATACCTGTAATATTTATCTCATTACAAGCGATAATGATGAATATCGCTCATTGCTTATATGGTTTTGGATCTACAATAGGACAGTATACAATTGGAAATGTTTTAGATAATGGGATAGGATGGCGAAGTATATATTTAGGAATATCTATATTAATTAGTATAGTATTTATAGTTTTTTTATTTATAAAAGTACCTAATTTCAATGTACATAAAGAAAAACCTAAAATTAATATATCATCAGCATTTAAAGAGAAGTATATGTATATCTATGCAATAGGATTAGGAACCTATGTATTTGCGGAGACTGGTATGTCTAATTGGATCGTTAACTTTCTCATGGAAAGCTATAATTTCTCAAGTAGCAAGGGTGCAGCGTTTTTATCCACTTTCTTTTTATTGTTAACAGTAGGACGATTATTAGGTGGATTTGTAGCGGAAAAGCTAGGATATTTACAATCAGTTTTAGGTTCCATAAGTATTGCGATTATTCTACTATTAATTGCATTGATAGTTGGAAATAAAGCGCTTGTCTTAATTTGTATAACAGGGTTGTTTTTTGCTATAGTATATCCTACAGTGGTGGCAACCATAAGTAAAGTTTTTAAAGATAATAGTTCATATATTACAGGAGTAATTTTAACGTTATCAAGTACAATAAGTATGACTTTAAACCTTATTATGGGAAGATTAAATGACAATATAGGGACGACTAAGACATTTTACTTAATACCTATAAGTCTATTCATTTCGGTATTGTTTTTATCCAGGATATATATAGGTAAATATGAAATATTCCGAAGAGGAGGTAATAAGGTTGAATAACGACAGGATAGTAAGTATTAGTAATGCAACGGATGAAGCTAATAAGTATATTATAAAAGATACGAATGGAATTGTAGTTGGAAGATTTAATATTTTAGAGTTAGATGATGAAAATAAGGTAGTTACAATAAAATTAAAATTTTATAAGCGTGGTTCAGATGTAAATAAAATTTTACAAGACGCGTTAAAAGTTATGCTGAATAACTTAATAAAGAATAAGGGATTTCATAAAGTAAATGTAATATGTGATGAAAAAATTAGCTTAACCCCATTTACAAATTTAGGATTTCAGCTAGAGGGATATATATCGGATAGTTTACTTGCAAATTTTAAATATGAGGGAAGCTTATTATTTGGAATAGTAGAAGAGGAGTTTTATAATAATTCATATAAAAAGGAATTAACTATTAAAGGTGAAAAAGTATCCTTGAAAATTCTTAATTCTGAGGATGCAGAAGCTCTGCTGGAATATTATAAAAAAAATAAGAAGCATTTATTAAACTTTGAACCTCACAGAGATGATAGTTTTTACAGTTTAGAAGTTCAAAAGCAATCACTAATAGAAAGTTATAAGGAATTTATTAGGGGAGAAGGAGCTCACTTTGGTATATATAATGATAAAAGCATGGTGGGCAGAATTAGATTAAATAATATAATACAAGGGGTTTTCAAAAGTGCATTCATTGGATATTCTATAGATGAAAAGTGTCAAGGAAATGGATACATGAAGGAAGCTGTAAGTTTAGTTGTAAATTATGCCTACGAAGAATTAGGTCTTCATAGAATAGAAGCTACAACACTAGTAGACAATGAAAAATCACAAAAAGTATTAAAAGCTTGTGGTTTCACTGAACTAGGAGTGTGTAAAGAGTACTTACACATAAATGGGAAGTGGAGAGATCATGTGATTTTTTATAAAAACAATAAATAATAAGTGTTTAGCATGATAATTGGTAAGTGGTTTTGTGGTATATAAATTGTGGCGAAGATTACATTGTAACTCTGATTTAATTGAACTTGATTGCTACTTATCTAAAATAATCTAATATTTATATATAGATATATTAAAAATGCATCATTTTATATAAAATGGTGTATTTTTTCAGTTTGCCATACATGACCGTAATCTAACGAGTGAAGGTCCCTAATTAGGTGTAGTAGTTACAAACATACAGTTGAACACCAAGGGTGTCCATGGTGGGGCGGAATACTGAAGGAAGGTGTAGGCAAATGGGTGATCTGACGGACAGAAATTACATATAAGGCATGATGTGCTGGATAAGGTTGCTAAATAATACAAAATCCCATACTACTCAAAAGTGCATTGTGTAAATGTGACAGATATATGGAGTGAAAGATTACGTTCTTAACGGGGGAGGTCTGAATGGTATGCTATGTATGAGAATGAATTTCTTAACTTAGTAACCTATACCGAGAGGTATAACTGAACATTCAGAAGTCAGTTCGAGTTATAGTATTGTAAGAGGCTCTTCGAAAGGTTAGGGTAGCCACGGTCTCCTACTTGATTTTAGAAATAGTAAATGTACATATAATGGTCTTAATAGCTTTGAAGGTTGAAATACTTGTCCTAGTGTATCAATATAAGTAATATGGAGGATATTGACGAAAATTGTAGTAATTTATTCATAATGTTATACAATGGGGAAAAAGATAACTCAATCTTGTTTATAATCATGATAAGATATATCTTGTCGCTGAGTGATGCGGCAAACAACA
>DAMAVY010000156.1:0-7154 GCA_032077725.1 Clostridium sp.
GCACCTGCCTTGCACGCAGGGGGTCAAGAGTTCGAGTCTCTTTATCTCCACCAAAAGCAATCTTTATAGATTGCTTTTTTTTATTGCATTAATATCGTAATAGAGCTATTATTAAATTTGATAGTATCATAAAAATATAATAAAAAAATGATTAGACGTTTACAGTACAGGCAAGAGGGATATATTATGAGCAGAATAAAACAATTCATTAAATGTTTATTTGCAAAAATAAATGAAAAAGATAGAAAATTTATTAATGAATATTTAGATGAAAAAGAAAAATTATTATTTTATAAATTACCAGCATATGATGTTAAACATTCAGTTAATGTAGCTAAAGATATATTTAACAATGAACCAATCTATAAATTAGATAAAATAAATATTAATAAGGATGAAATAATAAAATCTGCAATTTTACATGATATTGGAAAGTTGTATAATCCATTGAATCCTATAGACAAGTCTTTACTTGTACTATTAAACAGTTTTACAAAAGGAAAAATTAAAAAATATTCAGGGAAAAGTTCTAAAATATATATTTTTTTTAACCATGGAGAAGAAGGCTATAAGATGTTATGTGGGAAAAAATATAGTAATGAATTTTTATATACTATAAGAAATCATCATAACTATACAGAAAAAAGCAAATGGTTAGATATTTTACGCAAGTATGATGATAGAAATTAGTTATAATATGAATTTATATTTTCAAGTATTTTAATACTAGATCTGAAATTAAATCTCAGTTATTTTATCTAATGCATGTCAATTATTCATCTGTATTTATAGAGGAAGAGGGAGTTGTATTAGATAGTTTAAATATATAAATATGGTAATAAGAAGAAAATACAATAAAATACAAATTTATATGATATACTGTGATTAACTGATACATAATATTTTTAAAATAGTGGAGGGGAGCATGACAAGTTTAAACAGAAGATCTAAAATAAGAAGTTTATTAATAACATCTCAAGAACCAATAAAAGGACAAGAATTAGCTGAAAAATTTGAAGTTACACGTCAGATTATAGTGAAAGATATTGCTATAATAAGAGCAGAAGGTGTAGATGTTATATCAACACCAAAAGGATATATGGCATTAAAAGAGAACTTAAACATTGTAAAAAAAGTTATAGCTGTTAACCATAATAGAGATGGAGTGAAAGCAGAGCTTGAAACTATTGTAAAATATGGAGCTGTAGTAGAAGATGTAATTGTAGAACATCCATTATATGGAGAAATAAGAGTTATGCTTATGTTAAAGAATATGTTTGATGTTGAAAACTTTTATAATAGTTTTAAACAATATGAAGCTGAACCATTAAGCGCTCTTACTAATGGTGTTCATCTTCACACCATAATTTGCGAAAATGATGAAGTGTTATCTAATATTGAAAAAGAATTAGATATGAGAGGAATTCTAAATAAAGAATTATAGTAATAGGAGTGGATAAAATTTGAAAAAAAAGACAATTGGTATTATAATTGGCGCATTGATAATTATATTATCTTTAGCATTTTTTAGCATAAACATAATAATTGATTTTCAATGGTTTAGTGAATTAGGGTATATTTCAATTTATTTTACAAAGGTATTAACAATCTTAAAACTAATGATACCTGTATGTTTAGTGATATTTCTATGTATAACTTTATATTATACAAGTTTAGTACCAAATATTAAAAAGTTAAAAGGTGTAATAGAAATAGATAAAAAAAAGGATAAGAAAAACCTTAAAATATTTTTAGTAACTAATTTTATACTTTCTTTAGCATTCGCATTTAATTTTGCTAGGATATATTGGTACAAAATATTAGAGTTTATGAATTGTACTGATTTTAAAATAGTAGATCCTATATTTAACAAAGATATATCATTTTTTACATTTAAATTGCCTTTAATAGAATCGTTATATAGTAGTGGAATTTCTTTATTTATTTTACTAGTAATAGCTACGTTCATAATATATATTCTTTTAAGTGCAAAAGATAATATAGCTAATCATATAGGTGATAGAAATAGAGTAATTAATTTTAAATCAATGACAAGCGGAATAACAAGTTTTGCAGGGAGACAACTTGCTGTATTATCATCTCTTGTTATGCTTATGATATCATTTGGTTATATGATTAAAGGATGGAATTTAGTATACTCCACAAGTGGAGTTGTTTTTGGAGCAAGTTACACTGATATTAATATATCTTTAAAATTTTACAAGGTAATTTCCATAGTATCCATTATTTTGGCTGTTTTAATTTTTTTTAGTATAATTTTAAAGAAAGTAAAACCAATAGTATTTTCTATACTTATAATTGTTGTTTTAATGATTGGTGAAAATGTTGCAGCAGGTTTAACTCAACAATTTATAGTTTCTTCTAATGAAAAAACGTTAGAGCAACCTTATATATCAAAAAATATTGAGTATACTAAAATTGCTTACAATATAAATGATATTGAGGAATCAAATTTTGAAATAAATAATGATTTAAAAGCATCGGATATTGGAGAAAATAAAGATATAGTAGAAAATATTAAAGTAAATTCATATAAACCAGCTCTTGAATTCTATAACCAATTCCAATATATAAGATACTATTATAAATTCAACGATATTGATATTGATAGATACAATATTGATGGAAATTATAATCAAGTATTTATTGCTCCAAGGGAAATCGATTTTGAAAAATTAGATGAAAACTCTATGAATTGGCAAAATAAACATCTATCTTATACTCATGGATATGGTGTCGTTATGAGTAAGGTAAATTCAGTAACTTCTGAAGGTCAACCAGACTTTGTTATGAGTAATATTCCATTAGAGAATAAAACAGATATCTCATTAGAAAATCCTAGAATATATTTCGGAGAAAATACTAATGATTATAGTATTGTAAATACTAAATTAGGAGAGATAGACTATCCTGAAGGTGGAGAGAATGTAACTAATAATTATAGCGGTGAATCAGGAATACGCATGAATTATTTTAATAGAGTTATATTTGCAATCAAAGAGCAAAATTCTAAGTTTTTATTATCTCAAGATATAACTAGTGATAGTAAGATTTTAATTAATAGAAATATAGTGGAAAGAGTTAATAAGATTGCTCCATTTTTAAAATATGATAAAGATCCATATATAGTGATTAGCAATGATAAACTTTATTGGGTTATGGATGCATATACTGTAAGCAATAAGTTCCCATTTTCACAACCAACAGGAGATGTGAATTATATTAGAAATTCAGTTAAGGTTGTAATTGATGCTTATGATGGAACTACAGATTTTTATATTACTGATAGCACAGACCCAATAGCAGCAACTTATGCAAAAATATTTCCAGAATTATTTAAGGATTTAAGTACATTATCAGATGATATAAAGGCGCATTTTAAATATCCTCAAGATTTGTTTGATATACAATCTGAAATGCTAGGTAAATATCATGTTTCAGATCCAGGTGTATTGTATAACGGAGATGATGTGTGGTCTATAGCTAATGATGTGGCAACTATTGAAGGAGAGGAACAAAAATCTGAAGCTTCATATGTAACTACTAAACTTGCAGGTGAAGATAAAGAAGAAATGGTTATACTAGAGTACTTTAACACTAAGGGTAGAGATAATATGGTAGGTATGTATGGTGTTAGAATGGATGGAGATAACTATGGAAAGATGTTCTTATATAAGTTACCAACTGGAGGTACCGTGTATAGTCCAGTGCTATTTAAACAAAAGATTAATCAAGACCCTGAGATATCTAAACAATTATCTCTTTGGGATACAAAGGGATCTCAGGTTCAGTATGGAGAAGTTTTAATAATTCCTATAGAGAACTCATTATTATATGTAGAGCCTCTTTATTTAAGAGCTTCAGGTGAAAATAGTATACCAGAAATGAGAAATGTTATAGTTGGGTATGGTGATAAATTAGTTCTGGAAAAAGATATTGGAACTGCAATTGCTAAATTATTCAGTATAACAACAGAAGGAAGTCAAAACAACTCTGATATTGAATCAGGTGATAAACAAAAGGAGGTTCTTACTTCCAATGATATAGAAAAAATTAAGGAAGCTTATACAAATGCTATAGAGTCTCAAAAAAGTGGTGACTGGTCGAAATATGGTGAGTATATAGAAAAATTAGGAAAATTAATAGATAAATTATCAAATTAAATCAACTTAAATGATATAATTAGCCGCTCAAAACTTTCTTGTAGGATGGGAGGTGAGAGCGGCTATATAAATTATTATTTATTTTATAAAAGATTATCTCAGCCTAAGATTTAGTTTAATAATATGGAGGATTTTATGGATTACGATATATTGATATTAGGTGGAGGAATTATTGGTTGTGCTCTTGCGTATGAGTTATCAAAATATAATCTTAATATTTCGGTTATAGAAAAGGATTATGATATATCCAATGATACACCTTCTATAAATACAGCTACTATATATGATGGATTAGAATGTGAAGATGAGTTATCATCTAAACTTATAAGAAAAGGGAATTTATTAATTGAAGAGTATGCAACTAGATTTGATGTACCTTATAAGAGATGTGGTACATTACATATAGCAAGGGATGAATTTCAAGTTAAAAATATTGAGAGGATGTACGAAAGAGCAAAAGCTAAAAAGGTAGACGATGTTAAACTTCTCATTGGAGATGAAGTATTAAAATATGAACCTAATATAGGTAATGATATTATAAAGTCTTTATATATACCAAATACAGGCGTAATAAGCTCATATGACTTAGCATTAGCTTATGGCGAAATTGCTTTTGATAACGGAGTTAATTTTAGATTACAAGAAGAAGTTGAATCCATAGATAATATCAATAAAGGATTTAAAATAAAAACAAACAAAAATAAATTTACTTGTAAAATTGTTATTGATACCACTAAGGATGAAAATTTACAATTGGTTAATGCAGAAGCTAAGAAAAGTAATTTAGGAAAATACTTAAAATATGTAGTTATTGATAAAAATTTTAACAAGTTATATTCTAATATTATTTTTGAGGTAAAAGAGTATGAAAGAGTATATGTAAGACCGAATATAAATAATGAGGTGGTTGCTGCATATAGTAGTTATGAGAATGTGCACTATGATAAGGTTATTGAAAAATTAAACCCATTAACAAAAGAAATCAGTGAAAACAACATTAAAATGGTAAGAGATTGGAGATTATTTGATGAACCAGTTATTATTCAAGATGATATAATAAATAGTGGCTACATCAATATAAAAGTAAATCATTATGCTAAGGTTACTATGACTCCGTTTCTTGCATTAAATATTTCTAAATTAGTAGTAGAAAAATTAAACTGTAAGTTAAAGAAAAATTTCAATGATAAGAGAAGAGAATACTTTAGATTTAAGAATTTATCTAATGATGAGAGAAATAAAGTTATAAAACTAGATAAGAAATACGGACACATAGTGTGTCAATGTGAAAATGTAACAGAGGGTGAAATTGTAGATGCTATAAGAAGGCCACTTGGAGCAAGAACTGTAACTGGAGTAAAGAGAAGAACAGGTGCAGGATTTGGAAAGTGTGATGGGTGCTATTGTAAGGATAAAATTATAGATATTTTAGCGAGGGAAATGGATAAACGTATTACAGAGGTAGTTAATAAGTCTAAAGATTCAATTATTCTATTATCAAGGATAAAAGAGTTCGATAATATGTGAGGTATAAAAATGAAGGACAAAGATATATTAACAACTATAGTTAGAATTAAGGGTTCTCCAGAAAAAAGGGTAACATCAGTAAAGAGCAGCGGACCTATAGATAAAAAACTGTGGGTAGAGTGTTCAAAGTGTCTTAGTAGGATTTATGTAGGTCCACAAACATCAGAAGGTGATGTTGTATGTAAGAACATATTAAATACAGGTGTAGATATGATATGTACAAAAAATATATATAACAACCTATAATTATTTGATAAAAAATATTTCAAGGAACAATACAAATATAACTATTGTTATTCAATGGGATAAGTTATTAAATAAACTGCATATACCGAGTGTTTTAGATCAAGTATTACCTAAGCTTTTTTATATAATTAATAGGCTAAAAGTAGTTATATTGGAGGTTTAGATGATGTAATTAAAAATTAGTTTATATTACTATGAACATACAAATTAAATTTTTAAAGCAAAATATTTAAAATAATGTTGACACAAGGGCTATTTCTTGATAGAATATCCCTTGTAGGACACGGAGAGATGGTCGAGTTGGTTTAAGGCACCGGTCTTGAAAACCGGCGTACGTGTGAGCGTACCTAGGGTTCGAATCCCTATCTCTCCGCCAATTTTTTTAATTGGAGAAATACTCAAGTGGCTGAAGAGGCGCCCCTGCTAAGGGCGTAGGTCGGGTAACCGTCGCGAGGGTTCAAATCCCTCTTTCTCCGCCATTAAAAAAGTTAACCTATAAAATTTAATAATGTAAAATCATAAATATGATTTTGTGTGATAATTATGTCACGGAGAGATGGTCGAGTTGGTTTAAGGCACCGGTCTTGAAAACCGGCGTACGTGTGAGCGTACCTAGGGTTCGAATCCCTATCTCTCCGCCATTTTTTTATTTTTTGGAGAAATACTCAAGTGGCTAAAGAGGCGCCCCTGCTAAGGGCGTAGGTCGGGTAACTGTCGCGAGGGTTCAAATCCCTCTTTCTCCGCCAAAATAGTGTATATATACACTATTTTTTTATTTTAATTTTAAATAATTATTGAAATTATAAATAGTATATGTTATTATGTAATAGTTATCTGATAGCATTTGGGGTGTTAGTTAAATGGATATAACATACGGCTACGGACCGTATATTGCGGGTTCGATTCCTACACGCCCTGCCATAAAAGTCATTGTAAGATTTTCTTACAATGACTTTTTTTATATTATCAGCATATTTTCACTTTTGATAACAGTAACTAATTAAGTATGTATGTATGTTATCTGTTAAAATCGAAAGTAATAAGTAGATGCTAAAACTATGAGAAAATATTAATTATAAATCTTAACTGTTGAAACCGGAATGACATGTTTAGGTTTATCTAAATGAATTATGAAAATAGTTAATAGTTAATAGTTTATAATTAAACTATTAACTATTAACTATTAACTATTAACTA
>DAMAVY010000157.1:0-7128 GCA_032077725.1 Clostridium sp.
TATTTGGATTATAATTCTCATCAAGGGTATTTTCCTTATTAACCAGTTTAAATAACCCCGAGGTATCATTATTAATAATTTTCTTAGCTTCTGCTATCTCTGCTTCCGTCAAAACTGAAACATCTAAGTCAGGCACTTCTTCTAACACTTCATCCTTGGTTTCACCCTCATCTACATTGATATCAGATTTTTGAGAATCCTTATTGCTTGAATCTGAAATTTCTTTATTTTTGTTAAATATATTAGCTATGTTTAACTTTTCCACATTTCCATTTGATACGAGTCCTATCATAATTCCTACCAAAAATATCAACCCTGTAATTATGGCTGCACTCTTGTTAAACCCTATCTTTTTTCTATAATACGCATCTTTCCTTTTATAAAACGCATTTTTATTACTTCTATAATTGTTCTTTTTCTCTCTATAATCTGACATCTACTTTTGTTAGCCTCCTATGGTTATTTAAACTCTAATGTAAATATACTAAAATTAAATTTCTTCCTTGTAACTTCTACCCATGAGTTCTATTACTGACTCTTTAGGATCTTTTCCTTTAAAAAGAACTTCATATAACGCTGCCGTTATAGGCATTTCTACATCAGTTTTAACTTTCAATTCATAAAAAGCTTTAACTGCTTCAATACCTTCTACTACCATTCCAACTTCCTTTATAGCCTCGTCAACTGTTTTCCCCTTACCTATTAAAATTCCAGCTTTCCTATTTCTACTATGCATACTAGTACATGTAACTATTAAATCTCCCATTCCTGTAAGCCCATAAAAGGTTTCAGCCTTACCTGAGAGTTTAGTTCCAACTCTTATTATTTCACTCATACCCCTTGTCATAAGCGCAGCCTTTGTATTATCACCATAACCTATTCCATCAGATATTCCAGCTGCTAGAGCGATAATATTCTTAAATGCTCCTCCAATTTCAACTCCAATTAAATCACTATTGGTATATACTCTAAAAGTATTACTACTAAATATACTTTGGATTTTTTCTGCCGCTTCCATATTTTTTGATGCAACTGTTACTGTAGTAGGTATCTCTCTTGCTACTTCTTCAGCGTGACTTGGGCCTGACAAAACAACTATTGAATGGTTTTTGATTTCTTCTTCTATAATTTGTGACATTCTTTTCAAAGTATGGTTTTCTATTCCTTTTGCTACGGTCACAATAATTTCATTTTTCTTAAGAAGTGGAGCTACTTTTCTTGATGTTTCCCTGATTGCTTTTGAAGGCACTGCAAGTACAACCACTTCACTATCCACCAAAGCTTCCTGCAAATCGCAATATGCTTTTACATTACTAGGTATGATTATTCCCTTAAGATACTTTTTATTTTCTCTGTTTATATTAATATCATTAGTTGTATCTTTACTATGACACCATACAGAACATTCAAGTCCATTTTTAGAAAGTAATACAGCAATTGCCGTACCAAAGCTTCCGCCTCCAATAATTGAAATCTTTTTCACATTATCCCTTCTTTCTTTATTTATTATACTTTTAATCAGTGCTCAAATTCATAGATATTATTTTTTTTAGTTAAGCATTCATTAAAAATATAATACTTTTTTAAAAACTTATAAAACAATGAGAATAAATAATATGTTATTTATTCTCATTATTATTTGTAAATCCTTTATATTTTTGTGATAAAAAGAAATTTAACAAAAAAGTTTACAAAAATTCACTGTGTCTATTAATCTTCTTTACGCTTTCTAAATATAAGTTTTATTCCTGTTCCCTTAAACTCAAAACTCTCTCTTAATTTATTCTCAAGGTATCTTTGATAAGAGAAATGTAAAAGAGCTGGATCATTAACAAAGAATATAAAAGTAGGTGGCTTAATATCAACCTGAGTTACATAATATATTTTCAGTCTTCTAAGTGCAACTACTGGTGGTTCATTCATAAGTACAGCCTTACTTACCACGTCATTTAATACTCCTGTGGAAATTCTCTTAGTATAATTAGCATAACATTCATTAGCCATTGTAAGAACTTTATTTACTCTTTGTCCTGTAAGGGCAGATATAAATAAGTAAGAAGCATATGCCATAAATGAAAGTCCTCTTCCAATTTTAGCTTTATATTCATTCATAGTTTTATCATCTTTTTCAATAAGATCCCATTTATTAACAATAATGATTATTGCCTTATTAAGCTCATGAGCATAGCCTATTATTTTTTCATCTTGGTCACTTAATTCTTCTGTAGCATCAAGAACCAATATAGTCACATCGGATCTCTCTATAGCAGTTAATGTTCTAATAACACTATATCTTTCAATTTCTTCCTTAACCTTGCTTTTTCTTCTAAGACCTGCTGTATCTATCAATATAAACTTTCCTTCTTCTGTCTCAAGTTTACTATCAATAGCATCTCTTGTGGTCCCTGGAATGCTACTTACAATATTTCTGTTTTCACCTAATAACTTATTTATAAGAGATGATTTTCCTACATTAGGCTTACCTACCATAGCAATCTTAATATAGCCTTCATCTTCTTCTTTACTTCCTAATTCATCAAAGAAAGACACAACCTCATCTAACATATCTCCAAGACCCAAGGCCTGTGTTGCAGAAATAGCTACTGGATTACCTATACCTAAATTATAAAATTCAAAAGCATTATTCTCTAGTTCTCTTCTATCAATTTTATTTACTACTAATACTATTGGCTTTCCTGATTTTCTTAGCATCTGAGCTACTTCATGATCAGATGGATGAAGCCCTGCCTTACCATCTACTATAAATACAATAACATCGGCAGTCTCTATAGCAATATTTGCTTGTCTCCTCATTTGCACCATTATGATATCTTCATTTTCAGGCTCAATTCCACCTGTATCAATAATAGTAAATGTATGCCTTAACCACTCAGCCTCTGCATAAATTCTGTCTCTAGTAACTCCAGGTGTATCTTCTACTATAGCAATTCTTTTTCCTGCTAATTTATTAAAAAGTGTAGATTTACCTACATTTGGTCTTCCAACAATAGCAACTACTGGTTTTCCCATATTAATCCTCCCTTAAATGTTCGTTTATTATGGAGATTAAATCATCTCCTGTAAAATCACAAACAATAACTTTTCTATTTAATATCTTGGATAAATCCTCCACAGTATAATCATCCAATAATATTGCTTCTTTAGAGCTTGAAAGTTCATAGCCCTTTCTAAGCACATTGTTAGGAATTATAACATAATCTCCAACTTCTTTTTCTTTAAGTGTATTTATTATATCAATTCCTGTTAATAGTCCAGTTACTGTTATAGTCTTGCCAAAATAATTGTTTATTATCTTCTCTACTGAAATATTTATGTTTTCATTTACTTTTTGTATTTTGTTTTTTACTTCTAATATCTCAGGATAAACTAAAGACCCTGTTACAAAAGTAAATGATCCACTACCACAAGATTTTAAATTTGGAAGTGTTGCATCAATGGTGTCTTTAAATAAAGTTACCATTCCCACTCCATCTTCAATTTGCTGAAAGCCCTCATAATGTTCGGTTTTAGGCAAAGGTTCACCAGATACTATATAAAACTCATCAGATAACCTTACAAATGGCGTTCCACTATCCGCAATGTACTTATCTTGAAGATTTTTAATTAGCTTTACTTGAGTTAATGATGACTCCTTAGTAAATAATTCAAGGTGTTTTAACCCTTCTCTATGTTTTGTTAACCCTAGTGGTACCACTGCCACACTACTGACATTAGGATATAATTTATATAAATCCTCCACGGTATTAACTAACTCTTCTCCGTCATTAATTCCTGGACAACAAACAACCTGAGTATTAATTTTTATTCCTGCTATCGCAAGCCTTCTAAGTATATCATAAATTCCACCTGCAAATCTATTATTAAGCATTTTAACTCTAAGTTCAGGACTCGTGGTATGTACAGATACATTTATTGGACTAATTTTATATTTTATTATTCTATCAATATCTTCTTCCTTCATATTTGTTAAAGTAAGGAAGTTACCTTGAAGAAATGATAGCCTAGAATCATCATCTTTAAAATATAGTGTTTCTCTCATTCCCTTAGGAAGTTGGTCTACGAAACAAAAAATACAATTATTATGGCAACTCATAGGTTTATCCATAATTGCTTCTTGAAATATAATTCCTAAATCTTCATCATAGTCTTTATCTATTTCAATTTCCCAAATTTCACCGTCAGCTTTTTCCACTTCTAAAACTAACTCTTCATCTGTTATAAGGAACTTATAGTCAATTATATCTTTAACTTCATTATCATTAATACTTAATAATCTATCTCCAACTTGAATTTCTACTTCTTCAGCAATAGATCCGGGAATAATCTTACTTATCTCATTTTTCATCTTTGAATCTCCTTCATTTGCAGTATGATTATACCTATATTATATCAATCATATTTTCTCGTCAACATTACTCCATTAAGATTACCTCAAAGCTTAAACAATTTCAACAAAAATCTAATGTAAAGGTGTATTTAGCCCAAAAAAAGTTGACTATTATAGGTTATAGTCAACTTTAAATATCTAGAATGTACACTTGATTTCAATTTAGATTTAGATTTAATATAGTTTCAGTTTTAATTTAGGTTTAGCTTTTCTCCAGTTTCTAAATACAGTGTCCATTCACAAATATTTGTAGTATGATCTGCCATTCTCTCTAAGTACTTACATACAAACAAAAATTGCCCAGCTTGTTCTACAGTATTTGAATCTTCTCTCATTATATCAAGTAGTTCTTTGAATATATTTTTATATAACCCATCTACTTCATCATCCATGATGCACACTTCACGAGCTTTTATAACATCTCGTTCCACATAAGCCTTCAAAGCTTCTTTAAGCATTTTTTCTACGATCTCAGCCATTTTAGGAATATCGACTAGTTCTTTAATATATTCCTTTCCCTTTAGCTTTTTTGCTATCTTGGCTATATCAACAGCATGATCACTCATTCTCTCCAAATCTGTTATAACCTTAGAACTCATAAATATTCTTCTTAAATCTATTGCAATAGGTTGTTCTGTAGCCATAAGCCTTATACATTTATTTTCTATATCTTCCTCATATTTATCAATGATATCATCACTTTTAATTACACTATCAGCTAATTTTTCATCTTGGTTTTTTAATGCATCTATGGTATCTATTATTTGCTTTTCAACTGCAGCACCCATATTCATTAAATCTTGATGCAATTGTTCTAATTTAGAATCGAAACTATTTCTTGTCATAAACTCCACCTCACCATTTAATATTATGATTTTTAAGCAGAAATATTATATAATATTTTTCATTATAATATATAGTATAACCATTTGGTAAATTTATACTACATAGTATATACTCAAAATGTTATCTTAGCCAAATCTTCCTGTTATATAATCTTCAGTTCTCTTATCCTGTGGCGTATGAAACATATCTTCAGTCTTACCATATTCAACAATTTCCCCATTTAAGAAAAATGCTGTCTTATCTGAAATACGTCCTGCTTGTTGCATATTGTGAGTTACTATTACAATGGTGTATTTATCCTTTAAAACATCCATTAGTTCCTCTACTTTTGAAGTTGAAATTGGATCTAATGCTGAAGTAGGTTCATCCATTAGTATAACTTCTGGTTCAATTGCTATTGTTCTTGCAATGCAAAGTCTTTGCTGTTGTCCTCCTGAGAGCCCCATGGCACTTTTTTTAAGTCTATCCTTTACTTCATTCCATAGCGCTGCACCCTGAAGTGATTTTTCTACAATTTCATCTAATTTCTTTTTGTCTTTTATTCCATGTATTCTTGGTCCATAGGCAATGTTATCATAAATTGACATAGGAAATGGATTTGGCTTTTGAAATACCATTCCTACTCTTTTTCGTAACTCTATCTCATTTAAGTCAGTATAAACATTTTTTCCATCAAAGAATACATCTCCTTCAATTCTAACAGAATCAATTAAGTCATTCATCCTATTTAGTGTTCTAAGAAAAGTTGACTTACCACATCCTGATGGTCCAATTAGTGCTGTAACACTTTTCTTATCTATTTCTATATTTACATTCTTTAATGCGTGGTTAGTACCATAATACAAATTAAGATTTTTTGTAGAAATTATTGACATCATATTTCCCCCTAGCTATATCCTAGTATTTTAACATTTTTTTATTTTTCTTTATTCATTATTTTTGTAATTCCTCTTGCAGATAAATTGAGGAATAAAATTATAAATATTAATATAACTCCAATTGCTGATGCAAGTTCTATATTACCTTGTTCTTTAGTAACTAAGTATGCTTGAACTGTAAGTGTCCTACCACTTGACATAAGGTTCTTTGGCATGCCTGCTACTGTTCCTGCAGTTAAAAGCATGGCTGCAGACTCTCCTATAATTCTTCCAATGGATAGAATTACACCTGATAATATTCCTGGCATAGCACTAGGCACTATTATTTTATAAAGTACTTCAAGCTTTGTAGCGCCTAGAGCTATTGCACCTTCTTTATAGCTTCCTGGCACTGTTTTTAAAGCTTCTTCAGTGGTACTAATAATTACTGGTAAAACAATAATTGCAAGGGTTAATGATCCTGAAAGAATTGAAAACTGTAATTTAAGAGTTGTTACAAAGAATACTGTACCAAATAAGCCATAAATAATAGAAGGAATTCCAGCAAGACTTTCTGTAGCAAATCTAATTAATTTAACCAACTTACCCTGTTTTGCATATTCCTCTAAATATATTGCTGCACAAATCCCTATTGGGATTGATATTGCTAATGAAACTAGCACAGTAAGTAAAGTAGTAATTATCATTGGAAATATTCCTCCACCTTTTGTTGGTGAATAATCTGCAAAAATAAAATCAAAGCTTATTAGTCCAAAACCTTTCTTAAATATATACCCAATTATAGTGACAAGAACAAAAATTGTTAATGCTGCAGATAACCATAGTAAAATTTTTAAGATATTATCTTTTATTTTTCTCATAATTAATTACCTGCCTTTTCCGACATTTTTTGGATTACAATGTTTAACAATAATATAAAGGAGAATAGAACTACTCCTGTTGCAAACAGCATCTCTTGATGAGTTCCAAAGGCATACCCCATCTCTAGTGCTATGT
>DAMAVY010000158.1:0-7117 GCA_032077725.1 Clostridium sp.
GGTTAACAATCGAAGAAGTTATAGATAGTGTGTTATCTGGAATAAAAAAAGGTGAAGCAGATTTTGATGTAAAGGGAAATTTAATTCTTTCTTGTCTTAGACATAGAAGTGCAGATAGTGCAGCTATAGTAGTAGAAGCAGGAAGAAAATTTTTAAATAAAGGTGTAGTTGCAATAGATCTTTGTGGAGCAGAAAATCAAGGCTTTGCAAAGGAATATGTGGATGTAATAAGAAGAGCTAGAGAATACGGGTATAAAGTTACTATACATGCAGGAGAAACTGGTATAGGAACAAACGTAGTAGACGCAATAAAATTACTACATGCAGATAGAATAGGACATGGAGTAGCTATAAAGGACTTCAGAGAAGCATATGATTTAGTAAAAGAAAGAAATGTAGTTTTGGAAATGTGTCCTACTAGCAACATGCAGACAAAGGCTGTTAAAAGTTATCAAGAGCATCCGCTATTTAATTTTTTTAAAGATGGAATAAAAGTTTCATTTAACACTGATAATAGAACTGTTTCTGCAACTAATGTAACAAATGAATGTGAAAGTATAAATCACGTTGCAAATATGACTTATGAAGATTATAAGAAAATATATAATGATTCTGTAGATGCATCATTTGCTACAGAAGAGATTAAAGCGTACCTAAAAACGCTAATATAAAAGTGAATGCATAATAATATAGCTAATATTTATGAGAATAGTATCATCATAAATATTAGCTACTTTATTATCCTCTATTAGGTTTAAAGAATGAATTTAAAATCATAACAGCAATTAGTACAAAAACAGAAGTTAATGCTATTGTACCACCTGGTGCACAATTTAAGACATAAGAAAAAATTAGGCCTAAAATTATGTCTATAAATCCAAATAGTATAGAGAAAAGTAAAGTGTGCTTAAAACCTTTATTAAGCTGAAGTGCTGTAGCCACTGGTAATGCAATCATTGATGACATTACCAGAATACCCATGATTCGAATAGATACAGATATAGTAGCACCAACAAGTAGAGCAAATATATAATTTACTGCTTTAACATTAACACCTGCAATTTTAGCACCTTCTTCATCAAAGGTAGTATATAAAAGTTTGTCATATAGAAAGTATATTACTATTATAGAAATACAACTAAGAATAACCATAACCAGTAAGTCAGATTTGGTGACAGTTAAGATGCTACCAAATAAGTAACTATTAACGCTACCACTTGCTTTACCAGTGCTTATAAGGGTGATTCCAACACCTACACTAAAAGTTAATACAATAGAGAGGATAAGTTCAGCATATTTTTTATAATAATCTCGCATGTATTCAATTACAAGTCCACAAACAGTAGTAAATATAAATGCACATATTATTGGGTTAAAGCCAAATACTAAACCTATAGCTACACCTGCAAAGGCTGAGTGAGCGAGGGTATCTCCCATCATAGAGTATCTTTTAAGAACTAAAAACACACCTACAATTGGACATAAGATTGATATGAAAATAGCTGCTAGAAATGCATTTTGCATAAACTCATATTGAAACATTAGAAATCCTCCTTAGGTAGTCTTCCACGGTAAATAGTGTGCCACATCCATTGTCCATACTAAAAATGTGAGTGGAATTTTGAAGAGCAGTTTCTAAATTATGCTCTACAGATAGGACTGTTACACCATTTTTCTTATTCAAAGAAGCTATTAAGGAATAAATTTCTTTCATGCTTTTACTATCTACTCCAGTAGAGGGTTCATCTAAAATTAATATATCTTCATTAGCTAGAATTGCTCTAGCGATAAAAACTTTTTGTTTCTGTCCTCCTGATAAGTTGCCTATAAGAGAGTTTTTATAATCGCACATCCCTACCTTTTTTAGTGCTATGTTTATCGATTCTTTATCTTTTATTTTCATAACATTTCTATGAGAATTAAGAAGTTCCCATACTGTTACAGGAAAAGAACTATTAAATCCTTCAACTATTTGAGGAACATAGCCAATTTTTTTTGAATCTAAGTTTATACTTCCACTTTGAGGAGAAAGTAAATTCAGAATTAGTTTTATTAAAGTACTTTTACAACTTCCATTAGCACCGATTATTGAAACATAGCTATGTTTATTAATTGTAAGGGATAAATCATCAATTAGCGATGGTTGAGAATTGCTATATGAAAAGCATAAATTTTTAATTTCTATCATAAATCGTGCTCCTTTCTTTATATAAGTCTATCCATATTTTTACATAATATAATTATAGATGAAATAATTTCATTTACATACAAATTATTTCATCTATAATTATAAACATAACTTATGTAGTAAAAATTAATTAAAAAACGCAAGTCTAATTATATAACACGATAAATAATATGTAAGTGAATAATTTAAATTTTACTGAATAATTATGTAAAAGAATGGTAAAAATAATGTATGATTACATTATCAATACTGACCTACAGACTGATGCAATCTATAGGTCAGTATTGATAATAAAAGTAAATATGATATAATTATACTACTTGTAAAAGTTATTTTCAATTTAAGGAGCGAAATTTATGAAAAAGTTACATGTTATTGGAATATTAATGGCTATGACATTAATGCTTACATCGTGTGGAAATAAAAGTGATGATGTGTCAGTAAAAAATGACGGAACATTAAGTGTTGTAACATCATTTTATGGAATAAAAGCTTTAACTGAGGAAATTGGTGGAGATAAGGTAACAATTAAGAATATTATACCTGAAGGTACGGAACCCCATGACTTTGAACCTAAAGCAAAAGATATGAAAGCTATAGAAGAGGCTGATGTTTTTATTTATAATGGAGCAGGAATGGAAGAATGGATAGATGCTGTTAAGGCTTCTATAAGCAATAAAGAACTTTTAATGGTTGAAGCTAGTAATGGGGTAGATTTTATAAATATTGATGAAACTTCAGAAGAAAGTGAACATAATCATTCAGGAAAAGATCCTCATACATGGTTAGGGCTCACTTCATCAAAGGTTGAAGCAAAAAATATTAAAAATGCTCTAGTAGAAAAAGATCCAACTAATAGAGATTACTATGAAGCTAATTATGAAGCATTTCAAGTGAAAATAGACAGTGTTATAGACGAATATACACCTAAGTTTAAAGCTTTAAAAAACAAAGATTTTGTTACAGGACATGCTACTTTCGGCTATTTATGCAAAGATTTAGGACTTATACAAAATAGTATAGAAGGAGTATTTGCAGAGGGTGAGCCTTCTCCGAAGGAGTTAGAAAATCTTATTGAGCATTGTAAAGAAAATAATATAAAGGCTATTTTTGTTGAAGAATTAGTAAACCAAGAGCTTTCAAATACTTTAGCAAAAGAAGTTGGTGTAGAGACAAAACAAATATATACTCTTCATAGCAGTGAAGATGGTAAATCATTTTCAGATGCTTTAAAATATGATGTAGAGACTATATACGATACCATTAGTAAAATTAAATAAAATTAGTAGTAGATAGGAGGGTATATACTTTTGTATATACCCTCATTTAAGGTTTTCAATTAAAAAATGAAAATGAAATTTGAAATGTATAATATTTTATAAAAAATAAATAATAAGTGATAAGGAGTATTCAAATACAATATGGGAAAAAAAATTAGTTTATGTAAATGCAATGAAAGATATGAAGAATTAAAAAGAGAACTAAAAAAGGATATTAATGATAATGTTCAAATAACTGAGAACATGTGTATAGGAGCGTGTAATCTATGTGGGTATAAATATATTGCAAGAGTGGATGGGGTTCTTGTAGAAAGCGAAGATTTATATGAAGCTTTGAAGATTGTAAAGTTAGAAGTAAGAAAATAATATTTATGAAAATTTCGTGATAGGGAAAAATAAAAGCTAAAATGATAAAATTTTAAAATAAATGTTAGCACTTCTGATATATCACTATTGATAATGTACTCACTATTGATATATAATAAGCATAGAAGGAATATAGGAGTGATAGTTGAAAAAAATAGCGTTAATTACAGACAGTGCAAGTGATATTACAAAGGACTTAGTAGATAAGTATAATGTAAGAGTTTTACCTTTTAAAATAATTTACAGAGATAAAGAGTTTAGTGATGGAATAGATATTACTTCTAAATATATTTATGATACTATAGAAAGTAATGCTCCAACTACATCGTTGCCGTCAATGAAAGATATGGAAGAAATGTATGAAGAA
The DNA here is from genome assembly GCA_032077725.1 of Clostridium sp. Taxonomy (GTDB): domain Bacteria; phylum Bacillota; class Clostridia; order Clostridiales; family Clostridiaceae; genus Clostridium_J. The sequence continues at coordinate 4,202 of DAMAVY010000158.1, forward strand.
CTAAATAAAGAGGGATATACTCATGCTATAGTTTCAACAATTTCTTCAAAGTTATCAGGATTTAGTAATGCAGTTAAATTATTATCAGAAGATCATCCTGAAATAGTGACATATGTTTATGATTCAAAGTCAATTTCTAAAGCTGAAACTATAGCTATTGTAGAAGCTGGAGAAATGATTAATAAGGGAAAAAGCTTTAGTGAAATAGTGGCAGAGCTCCCTAGAATACGTGATAGAATAGAAACTTTTTTTGTCATTGGTACATTAGAATATCTTATTAGAGGAGGAAGAATAGGAAAGGTAGCTGGAACTATAGCTCAATTCTTACATCTTAAACCAGTAATAAGTGTGGATAAAGAAGGCGAATATTATACCTTTGCAAAGGTTAGAGGAAGAAAACAATCATTAAGTAAAATTTATGATATTGGGGTTTCTAAGTTAAATCAGAAAAAGTATGATATTTATATGATGCATGGAAATGCTGAGGAAGAATCAAATGCCTTAGGAAAAAAATTTGCATCTAATAAAAACGCAAACTCTGTAGATTTAGGTGGGTATTTAAGCCCGGTTTCAGGAGTTCATTCAGGACCAGGACTCATTGGAGTAGTTTTCTATGAAAAGGAGTAATGAATTATGGAAGACGGATTTCATAGAGAATTTAGAGATATTAAAGCAGAGGAAAAAAAGCTTTATGAAGAATATAAAAAAAAGTTAGATGAACTAAAAAAAGTTAAAGTTGAACATGAGGCTGTAGGTCAAGTATTTACTAAGGGGTTGTTACCAATATATACCTTGTATATATTACAGTTAGCGCCTACAAATGGAAATGACATTTGCCAACAGATAGGGAAAAGGACTAAAGGATTATGGATACCTAGTACAGGTGGAATTTATCCTCTTTTAAAAAAACTTGAGAAGCAAGGTTTTATAAAAGGAACTTTGATTGCAGAAAATAAATCTCAAAAGATATATGAAATTACTGAAGAGGGAATTGAGGAGTTTCAAAATAGAAAAACATTGCTAAAATTAAATATAGATGGCGTATTAGAAGTATTTAAAATAATTAGAGAAGATCTATATAATGATTAATTTGCATATTCTTTAGCATCAAGTGAAACTCAGTAAAATGTTTAATAGGATAAATGATAAAATAAAGATATAATTTCTTTTTTGGGGCTACCGTTATGAACTACGACGGTAGCTTTTTTGTTATATTGAACAAATAAAAAATGAAATTATTAATAGTACATTGAAATAATTAATAATTTGATATATGATATATTGTGAATATTTTAATAATTCATGATATATATTATGAATTATTAAAATAGTATATGTCATATATACTATTTTCCATATTAATTAATGAATGATTTTATAAAACTAGGGGGGGAAATATGAAAAAGATTAAAGAAATATTAAAGTACACTGCACCCTATAAGAATCGGTATTATTGGGGGATATTTTGCCTTATAATGGTGGATTTTCTACAACTTGTTCCACCTAAAATCTTAGGAACTCTAACAGATAGCTTATCCAAAGGGAGTGCGACAAGGGAAAGCGTAACTAAATCAATAGTGTATATACTTATAATTGCACTTACTATAAGTTTGGGAAGGTTTATGTGGAGAATATACATAAATGGTACTTCTAGAAAAATAGAATATGATATAAGAAGCAAATTCTTTAGACATTTACAGGAATTATCATCTAATTTTTATAATGAAAGAAAAACTGGAGATTTAATGGCATTAGCAACAAATGATTTAAATGCTGTTAGGATGGCATTGGGACCTGGAGTTATAATGTTTTTTGATGCAATAGTACTAACTATAGCTACAATAGTTATAATGCTGTCAATAAATGTTCCATTAACATTATTATCACTTTTACCACTTCCTTTTGTGGCAATAATATCTCAAAAGTTTGGAAAGAAAATTCACAGAAAATTTACAATAGTTCAACGCTGTTTTTCAAAACTTACAGATGTAGTTCAAGAGAATTTTTCTGGAATAAGAATTGTAAAATCATTTGTTCAAGAGGAAAAAGAGTACAAAAAATTCATGGATGAAAATGACAAGAACTTTGAAGCTAATATGAACTTCATAAGGATTTGGGGAATTTTTTCACCTTTAATAGAATTTATTGCATCTTTAAGTTTCGCTCTTCTAATAGTTGTAGGTGGAACTTATGTAATTCTTGGAAAAATATCCTTAGGAGATTTTATAACCTTTAATATGTATCTTGGGAATCTAGTATGGCCGATGATGGCTATAGGACAAGTTATTAATGTTTTACAAAGAGGTTTAGTATCAATTGAAAGAATTGAAGAGGTTATAAATACTAAGGCTGATATAATAGATAAATCGACTTGTGATGTTAAAGATTTAAAAGGTGACATTATTATAAAAGATTTAACATTTAGCTATAAAAACGCCACAACACCTGCACTGAAAAATATAAATTTAAGGATAAAAGAGGGGGAAACTCTTGGATTTGTAGGTAAGACTGGAAGTAGCAAGAGTACACTTATTAGTGTGTTACTTAGATTATATAACATAGATGATGGGAAGATTTTCATTGGGGATAAGGATATTAATAGAATATCATTAAATAGTCTTAGATCCAATATTGGTTTTGTATCTCAAGATCCATTCTTATTTTCAACTACACTATCAGAAAATATAGGACTTGCATATGATACCATTGATATGGAAAAAATTCATGATGCAACTAAAAAGGCTGATATATACGATAATATAATAGAGTTTCCAAATGGGTTTGAAACCCTTGTTGGAGAGAGAGGAACTACTCTTTCTGGTGGACAAAAACAAAGAAGCTCAATAGCAAGAGCTCTTATAAAAGATCCAGATATACTAATTTTGGACGATTGCCTATCAGCAGTAGATGCAAAGA
>DAMAVY010000159.1:0-7105 GCA_032077725.1 Clostridium sp.
TACTATCCCGACTTGAAAATCAGGAAATTTCAACTAATGCAAATAATTATTCACTGGATGAGCAACTTAGAGAAATCATCCTTCTCTTTGAAAACCAATGGACTAAGAAAAATATTGAACTAGATATTGATCTAGATAACGTAACTTTTTATGGTAATAGTGAGTTACTTGCACAACTATGGCAAAACATTATTGGTAATGCAATGAAATTTGTTTCAGAAAATGGACTAATTCAAATCAAATTACGGAGTGAAAATTCCTATGCAAAAATAGTAATCACTGATAATGGTCCTGGGATGAGTGATGATGTCAAGGAACGGATATACGAAAAATTCTATCAAGGTGATAAGTCTCGTTCCATATCAGGCAATGGTCTCGGGCTGGCTCTTGCAAAGCGTATCATAGATTTACACAACGGAACAATTGAAACATCCAGTAAAATAGGTAAAGGAACAACCTTCACTATTTTACTGCCAAATAACTTCTCAGGTGAATAAAAGGTAGCTTTTAACTTTTTAACTATTGGACATAAACAATATTACGTGCTTGCTGATAGCTCACTTGAATCACCACATTCTACAATTATCAATATAAAAGATCAAATTCCACAAAAAAGCTAGCAAGGATTCCTCCCTGCTAGCTTTTTCCATAAGTTATAAGTTATATGGCTGCCATTTTAATATTTTATTATCTGACCTACATATATTAAGTTAGGGTTTTTAATATTATTTATCTCCACTAGTTTGGCTACTGTTACATTATATTTATCTGCTATCCATGACAATGTATCTCCACTTTTAACTCTATAGCTACTTGTAACACTAGGATTACTAGATGTTTTAACTGGTGGTGATACTTTAATATGGCCATTTAATCCTCTCTCTTTTATTTCTCCTGGATAATTTCTATAGCAATAATTCATATCAACATTACCTTGAATTCCATGAATCTTCCCATAACTGGCATATTGCCACATATCATATTTATCTTTATAACTGCAGCTATGAGCATACTGGGCTACCCACTTTGTCCACTTAACAAATCTACTATCTGTTAGTTTGTTATTCCACCAATTAGTGTTTGCATATACTCCTACAAAATAATTATTAGCTCTTATAATACTACAAAATGTTTCTGCTATGTCTCCTATAGTTTCCTCAGATTCCTTTCCAACAGTTCCGGCATCTTCTAGATCATAAAAAACAGGATAATCTAGCTTATAACCTTTTATAAGTCTCAAAGTATGCTCCGCTTCACTTTCAGCTTCCTGAACTTTGGTTGCATATGAATACAGATAAACTCCAAAAGGAATTCCTAGCCTAGTACACTCATCGGCGTTTCTTTTGAAATATTTATCATCTTGACTCTCAATGTTATCTCCATACCCTACCCTTATCATTGCAAAATCTATCTGGGATTTAACCTGATTAAAGTTAATAACACCCTGATGTTCTGATATGTCTATACCTTTTAACTCCACTTTGAACTCCTCCTCAATACTCAATTTTTTTCATTTCCCCAAACCTCTGATATTCCCCCTTCCATGCCAATTTTATAGTTTTTACCTGTCCATAATTTCTTTACTTGTTATGAGTTCTAAATATCTTTCACCAACGCCGAAAGAGGAGTATGTGCCCCCAATATTTTTTGCATAATGAGTAAGCACTCCTAAATCCCTAAGATTATAAAACCTTTTTCGCACTGCTTGTTTTTTCATTTTGAGCATTGGTAGTTCAGCCATTACTCCTTCATACATTACCCAATAATATGTTTGTCCATCTACAACTTCGGCTTTCATTAAATCTGTGTCCATAAAGTCTATAAAATACCTAAGGATAGCAACATCTTCAATATCTAATCCTAGTTCTATAAGTTTTTTTTGTTGAAATCCCATTATTGTATGTTTCATAAAATCACCCCTTCTAATTCTCATATATGTATAAATTAGAAAAAGTGTACAAACTGTTTCAAAATAAGTTATAAGTTATACGGCTGCCATTTATGTTATAATATGGATAGATAATTAGATTTGAATCGTAGTTGTAATGAATTATAAACCAGTAAAACTTTATGAGAGGAGGAGCAATTTTGAATATAAAAGCATGGAAACTATGGTTGTTTTCAAGTATTTGTTTCTTTTTTGTTGGTATAATGTACCTAATTGATAAAAAATATTCATTGGGAAGTATATTTACACTTTTAGGAGTGTCCTATATATGTTTTAGCATAACGTATTATAAAAAAGATAATAAACCAGATCAAAAATAAACACAATATAGAGAAATGATGTAACAAGTATAGGAGGTACTATGAAAGATAAGTCTTATATTCTATATATTTTATGTGCAATCATTAGTTTTTTGATTTTTGGGTTTAGTATGATTTTTGTAGATTCAGCATCAATATTAGTAATAGTTGGTATGTTTGGTATATGGGGAATGATGTATTGTATAAATAAATTATTAAACAATAATAATTTATAATTTCCCTAAATAAGGAAGTAATGAACTTAGTAAAATATTAGGATGTTATATTTAAATGTGTAAATACAAAGTTTTTAAATGGAGATTTGATTTAAGTAGTGCTGACGAATTAGAAAAAACTTTAAATGATTATGTAAAAGAGGGTTGGAGAATATTTAATATCATAACTAATATAAAAGGAAGCGGCGGAGTATTGTTTGCTTCTGTAGACGGAAATGAATCAACTATTATTCTTGAAAAAATTAAGGAAAGTTAATTCGGAATTTTCTTAAAGATGCACTAACTATAAACTTAAATAATTTCTTATAATACCGTGTTATTCAAATGAATATTCGGTATTTTTATTTTGCAATTCATGTCTTTCAATCATTAATTCCATATTAATTAATGTAAAAAAATTTAATAATTAACACTTGTGTCCTATAAGATAGACCCTTAAAATAAGTCTATGTTATAAGTTTTAATTTACATTTAGTTAAAATTTTTATATAACTTTTTTACTTCTTCCATTTTTAAATTTTTCCCCTTTTAAAAAGTCCCATTTAAAACTTTTTAACTTTGTAACTTTTTAACTTTTTAACTTTTTAAAAGTTGCGGTTCCAGGCGGGTTTGCGAGCTTTTTACCTATTTTAACTATAGATTCCCCATGGTCTCTTCTATCATATTCCTCTAGGTAATATCGCATAATGGGTTTTGACTGAGACCTTCTTTCTGCTATGGTAAATCCAGCCTTTTCAAAAACATTAGGAATACCTGTCCATGCAAATGCATCTGGAATATTATCTCCATATGGTACTACCGGATATCCCTCAATTATCTTTACATGATTAGCTTTGCAGTAATTAATTGCGCCTTGTAAAAGTTCAAATGAAATACCTTTTCTTCTATAGGGCCTAGCTATAAAGAAACAAGTTATTGACCAAACCGGTTCATTATCAATACTTTTCCATACCCTTGAATTTTCAAGTCTTAGGTATTTTTCTCGTGGTGCAACTGCACACCATCCTACTACTACACCATCAATGTATGCCAAAATTCCTACTCCTTCATTTTGTTCCACTAATGTTTTCATGGCTAGTTTATTTGCATCTCCCTTTTGATTTTCAAAAACAGACTTTTTTAAACGCCATGACATGCACCAACATCCGCCACATCCCCCTCTAGCCCCAAATAGAGTCTGAAAATCGTCCCACCTAGTGATATCTAATGAATAAATTTCTAAATTTAACTCTTTATTATCATAAACCAACACAATTTTCACCTCCTTTTTTTAGCCCTGCTCCAAGTACTAAAATATATCTTCTCTAACTAAATACTTATTATTATCTTGGTCTTTAAATTTGAACATCTTTCCATATGGCATTATCATTAGTTCTTCTACCACAACACCATTTAATTTCATATCGTTATATGTACTTTCTATGTTATTTGTACTTAATAATATATTTGGATGAGATACATTAGCATCTGGATTTTGAGATATCATCAATTTCTTTTCATATAATATAAACGACGTAAACTCCTCTTCACTTGGCCCAACTTCTAACCATTTCATATTTGGCCCCATCTGTTGTTCTAATTTAATAACAAAGTTCATTTTTTTAGTCCAAAACTCCTTAGCTTTTTCTTGTTCATTTACATATATTGTTATCTTACCCATTTTATTTATCATACTTTACCTCCTCGTATAAAATGATATTGTAACCTTATTATATCCAATGTTTTAATTTTAGTGTTATAAAAAAGCGAAATATTTTAATAAGCGGTAATTCCTATCTCTCCATTCCACCACTGTAACTCCCCCATTGTTATATCTTTTTCCATAACCAATTTTATATAACAAACACCTTTGTATGCCTTTGTATACACCTTTCGCCATAGCAAGAGAAATTCCATCTTTCTGCCTTAAAAGTCTCAACATCAGAATAAAGCCAACTCATATTGTGAATTATAAGTTATGTGGATGCCATTTTAAATTTGAACATTAAAAAACCTCCTGTTTTTTTATATAAAATAGGTGATTTTAGATTTAATAATGTAGAAGATATCAGATGTATAATATATAATTCAGTATCATTTGATGGACATTCTATACATGAAAGTTTCTTCATCTTTTCTAAATCCATATTTTTGGTATAGTCCATGAGCATCCATTGTTGATAATATTCCGAATTTTTTACCGAAATCTTCAAATTCTATCATACATTCAATAAGTTTCTTCCCTAAGCCTTTACCTCTGTGTTTTTCGTCTAATATAACGTCACAAATATAATATGTAGTTGCATAATCAGTAATAACTCTGCCATACCCTATTTGTTCTTCATTATAATAAACTCCGTAACATATAGAATTGTCAATTGACTTTTGAATTACTTCTTTCGGTCTTTTACTTGCCCAATAACTTTTTGATAATAAGCCACTTATTTCTTCAATTGATAATAAAGACTTATCATTACTTATTTTATATTGACCTTCGTTCCATTCCATAAAAATCCCTCCAAGTTCTTGTAAAAGTGATACATTATGAATCGTTATATTTTGTAAATCATAACTATTCTCTTTTTATTTTACCATAACTTTCCACAAGAAATAAATAAAACACATAACTTTCAAATAAATCACATTTAAATGTAAATTAGGCAACCTTTTCAGGGCATACCGAATTAGCCGTAGTTGCTCTATTTGTAGCAAGTACAAGTGTTAACAAGTTATAAGTTATATGGCTGCCATTTTTGAAAATAGTAGAATTGATGGAGGAGGAGGAGCATAGCCTCAAAACTTTATAAAGAAGCAGAAAATATTGCAATGGGATTGGGTGGTACTACGGTGTTTAACTGGGTTCATCCTAATAATGATAAGATGATAAAATTTTTATCCAAGATGGGTTATAATGTATTAAACCTCATTGAAATAAGAAAGCCATGGAAAAATGAGATACTTACTCAGAAAATACGTGTTGAAAATCATGACTATAACTATAAACTTTTGCTCCTAATATTCCATTATTCTTAACTAAGTAAAAAATATGATTTTCGAAACTAAACAGTACGGTATTTGCAAATATGTTACAATATGTATAAACAATTAGATTTGAATGTAGTTGTATTATATGGTGAACCAAATAATTTATTAATGCGAGGAGGAAATCAAAATGGGAGAAGCAAAGTTTTATTATAGAGATAGTAATGCACCAAAGCCTAATAAACCTATTCACATAGGGACTTGTGCAATAATAAAATATAATGGAAAAGTTTTATTAGAAAAAAGAACAGACAGTGACCGTTGGGCTTTAATAGGAGGCGGACTTGAAATAGATGACAGCCTTGAACAATGTATAATAAGGGAAGTTAATGAGGAAACTGGGCTCACAGTTCATGAAAAATCATTATGCTTTCATTAAGTCTACTCTGCCCCTTCGCGTATAGCACATTATCCAGACGGCAATATCGTAAGAATAATAACTGCTGTCTATTTAATTGAGTTAGATAGAAAACATGAATTAATATGTAGTGAGGAGTCAGAGGAACTTAAATATTTTGATTATGAACAATTAAAAGAATTGATTATTGCTGAAACACATAGACACATTATAGATGATTATTTATTAAGTTTATAAGTTATAAGTTATATGGCTGCCATTTATAAAGGAAAACAGGTGATATTTATGTATTTTCCAAAAGAAATAGATCATTTTATAAAGAACATGAAATGTGTAAAAGATAGCGAGGGAATGTCAAAAGCCGATGTTTACAGGTTAGTTGAGTCTGAAAAAACATATTACCTAAAAATAGAGATAAGAAGTGATGAAACAGTACGTGAACATGGGATGTATAAGTGGCTGGAAGGAAAACCTCCCCTTCCAAAAATTATCTGCGAAAGTTTTGAAAATGGAATAGATTATCTTTTGGTTGAAAAAGCTAAAGGAATTATGTTAGAAAGTGAATATTATAGAAATAATCCTGAGCAGTTAGTAAAACTCGCAGCAGAAGGACTGAAATTATTGTGGGAAGTACCTATTTCAAAATGCCCTTTTGATGCCTCAATTGAAAGCAAATTAATGAAAGCAAAAGAGCTAATTGATAATGGAATGAAAGTCAGTGTTGACAAAAACATATATACAGATGGATTTTATAATGAACAAGATATTTATGAGTATCTAATTTCAAATATACCGAGAGAAGACAAAGTTTTAAGTCATGGTGATTACTGTTTCAATAACTATTTTGCTAATAATAATCGTATTTCAGGCTTTATCGACATTGGCAGAGGTGGTGTTGGTGATAGATACCAAGATATTTCATTATGTGTTCGTGAACTTATGGATTACGATAAAAGTTATACTGAATTATTTTTCAGTTACTTGAATATTAAACCAGATTATAAAAAAATACGGTATTATATTCTGTTGGATGAATTATTTTAATAGCAATTGTGAGCAATTTACATGTTTCATATTTACCTAGATAAGACAGAATAAGTAAGAAATTGTGAAATATCAAATAAAATATGTCTTTTCAAAGTTGAGCAGTACGGTATTTGAAAATATGTTATAATATGGATAAACAAACGCATTTAAATTATAAATTGTATATAAGTGCGAACTGAAGATTATAAATATAAGG
>DAMAVY010000160.1:0-7102 GCA_032077725.1 Clostridium sp.
ATATATGGACATTTATGATGATTCTATGTGGCTGATAAATTTAGTAGAAAACCTATTATCGGTTACGCGTATTGAAAATGGTACTATAAATTTAAATTTACAGGCAGAATTGTTGGATGATATTATTGCGGAGGCTTTAAGGCATATCAATAGAAAAAGTACTGAACATCATATTGTAGTGGATAAGGAAGATGATTTACTTCTTGCAAGAATGGATGCAAAATTAATAATGCAGGTTATCATTAATTTAGTAGATAACGCAATTAAATATACAGAAGAAGGTTCTGAAATAAAAATTACTTCAAAAAAAAGGAATAAGGAAATTATAGTTGAAGTTGCAGATAATGGAAAAGGTATTACCGATGAACAAAAAGAAAGATTGTTTGATATGTTTTATATGGTGAATGATTCCATTGCTGATGGCCGCAGGGGGATGGGTCTAGGACTTGCTTTATGTAAATCCATTGTAAATGCGCATGGAGGGAAAATTAGTGTACGCAACAATATTCCTAATGGAACTGTTTTTCAATTCATATTAAGGGCTGAGGAGGTAAAGATAGAATGAAAAATGAAAAGCCAACAATTTTAGTTGTTGAAGATGATCTACCGATAAGAAATCTCATATCTACAACTTTAGAAACGCAAAATTATAAGTACTATACAGCAGAAAATGGTGCTAAGGCATTATTTGCTGCTACATCAGGTAATCCTGATATTATTTTGCTGGATTTAGGACTTCCAGATATGGATGGGGTCGAAGTAATAAAAAAAGTACGTTCATGGTCGGTTATTCCAATCATTGTTATAAGTGCCAGAAGTGATGATAAAGATAAAATACAGGCACTGGATGCAGGTGCGGATGATTATCTCACGAAACCATTTAGTGTGGAAGAGCTTCTTGCTAGATTGCGTTCAACTTTAAGAAGAATTCAATATTTAGAATCAAGAGGTATAGCTGAAGAATCGGTTTTTCATAACGGTGATTTAACAATTGATTATACAGCTGCAACTGTAAAACTTGGTGAAAATGAAATTCATCTTATGCCAATAGAATATAAACTATTATGCCTCTTGGCAAAAAATGTAGGAAAAGTTTTAACTCATCATTATATCCTAGAAAAAGTATGGATAAATTCAATTGAAAGCGACCTTGCTTCACTTAGAGTTTATATGGCACTTTTACGGAAAAAGATAGAAAGTGATAAGAATAATTCAAATTATATACAGACACATATTGGAATAGGCTATCGTATGGTAGAAATAGACCATGAATAAACTGCCGAAATATTTAAAAAATATAATAATTAGTCAAAAGATCCTAGAAAAGAATGTAGTAATGCCAACGACTCTATCCGTGTGGATTAGAAATAAAAAAATAGTAGCCAATCCATTTGTGGAGGGCTACTATTTTTCAGCTTTTTATAGTGAAACTGTTACATATTTTACATTAAACTAGCTTCCCAATAGTTAATAAATTTACGTAATTTATTAGCAATCTCACGATTAATTTCACCATTTTCAAAAAGCAATTGAACTTGTTGTCGCTGTACTTCAATAGCTTTCAAATGAATTTTAATTTTAAGCTCATTGAATTGCTCATTGTTTTTAGGACTATTATGTATTTGTATTTTTTCAATAATTTCATTGAAAATAGAGATAACCTCCAAGGATGCACTTCTATTTTTATCATTAATTTGATTTTGAATATGATAAATTGCTGCTTTGGCAGCCGTTAGTTGAGCTAATTCTATAGCCTTTATATTTGCTGTATTTGAACTTTTATATGAAGCAAATAATTTTGAAACTATTCGTTTTATTATGGAAATGGCTAAGATAATCCTATGCTTAATTCTGTTTGATAAAATTGTCTCTGTATAATTCAGTGTCTCTAGAATTTCACAAAATACTTCCTTGGAGATTTGTTTTGTTTCAAGTAAATGTTCAATTTCTTTTTTCTGAAATTCAAGGGCTTCAATATAAATATTTTTTTTCATTTCACTAGATTGTAGATCTAAATTACTGTTATTCTTATAAATATCCCTGATTAATCTATTATATTTAGATATTACATGCATAGTTGCTTTTTTATTTTCATCATTCATTTCTTTTCTTAATACTTTAATAGAAGCATGTATTATCTTTATAAGTGCCCTTTGTTTTAGATTGTATTTTTGTACCTTATTTACTTGTTTATCCTTTTTCAAAAGAAGAGGAATCATAATACTTGCTTCAATAAGAGTGAAAAGTATTACTCCTGCTGATATAAATATAATTAAATTCCGCTGTGGAAAGGGAGTGCCATCTTGTATGACATATGGGATTGAAAGAGCTCCAGCTAAAGTTACAGCTCCTCTAACACCTAAACATGAAGTTAAAAGAGAAAACTTAAATCTTGATTTTTTAAAAAATTCTTTTTTGTTTAAGGTGAATTTTACTTCACCAAATATATATACCCATATAAATCGGATTGCGATTAAAAGAAGCGAAATGGCAGTAATATATCCCAGAACTTGGAGATTGTTAAACTTTTCATCCTTATATATTATCTTTGTGATATTTGGAATTTGTAATCCTAGAATTAAGAAAACAAGTCCATTTAAAATAAATATAATCATAGACCATACACTGGTGGAGACAATCTGTAATTTTGGGGTATAAGATTCTGTGTAATCATGCTCAATAGAATGAACAAGTCCTCCTGCTACAACAGCTAAAATACCTGATACGCCTAATTCTTCTGAAATTAAGTAAATTAAAAATGGACTTAATATTTGTATTAGTACTTGGATTGTAACATCTTCCATACCTAGCCGCCTAATGGATCTTTGCAATTTAATAATTATAAAAGAGATAATAGCTCCGCTTAAGAGCCCTCCAATAGAAATTATAAAGAAACTAACAGTTGCCTCTGTTAAAGAGAAAACACCGGTAACCGTTGCAGCTACTGCAAATTTAAAAGCAACAAGTCCTGAAGCATCATTTATTAATGCTTCTCCTTCAAGAAGGTGCATTATGTTTCCAGGTAAATGGATTTTCTTACACAATGCTTGAACTGATACTGCATCTGTTGGTGATAGAATAGCAGCTAACGCGAAAGCTGCAGGCAAAGTAATAGATGGTATCATAATATGAATAAAGTGCCCTACAATAAACACCGTTACAAAAACTAATCCTAATGCCAGTAGTAATATTGGTATTCGTAAATGCCACAATTTATCCCTTGATGTTAGCTTCCCATCATTGAACAAAAGGGGCGCAATGAACAAAACTAAAAACAGTTCTGGTTCTAATGGCAAGTCAATACCTAAGGGTAAAATGGCAATAATTATACCTAATACAATTTGAATTAATGGGATAGGTATGTGGGGGATAAACCTACTTAAGATATTAGAAAATCCAATACTCATAAGTAGAATTAAAACGACGACGAATAATTCCATAGATTTTATAATCCTCCATAAAAAAATTTGTGTATATTTTAACGTGTTAGTTTAAATAAAATTATTAGATAAGAAAATCCTGACAGTATGTAAAGCTTAATTTTAATAAATTAAGGTACTACTTAAAGAAAAAATATATTTATATTCAAACTTATTATATACAAAATATTGAGGATTTATAAGCCATTTTCATAATTTAAAGTAATAAACTCGAAATAAAAGACTAAAAAACATAAGTTATTAATTTGATTTGCAAGTAATATATATAACATATATAAATAATATTGGAGGCTATTATGAGCTATACTACAAATAGACAACCGCAAGGTATGCCAAAAGGTATAGAAGGATTTTTAAGGGAAGGGCTTATAGCGGAAGCGGTGGCAATAAATGATTATAGTCGCTTTATTGCATCAACGGAAAACAAAGAACTAAAAGAAATGTTCCACGAAATTATGCTAGATGAAAAGAGACACTATTCACTATTTTTAGAGGCACTAAGGTTTGTAGATGAAGAGCAAAGGTCACTTGCAGGTAAAGCAAAGGAAAATGTAAAAATATCTTCTAAGGAAAAGTATAAGGACTTTGCTTTTAAATACAATAAAGATACAAATATTCTTGAAAGCATTAGAGAAGCAATAAAAGGGGAACTTGAAGCAATTTTACTATATGAAGAATTTGTTAGTAATTTAGAAAGTGGTAGCATAGTTGGTGTTATAAAAGAAATAATTAGAGATGAGAAGGAGCATTCTGAAGAGCTAACAAGAGCTTTAATTATTTTAGACAAAGATAATTATGGAACATTATAATTCCATGACTATTAGCCCTAACACTCCATATTTATTTATGAAACTCCGCCTCACATGCGTTCGGTGGAGTAAGTTCCACTAACCAAATGTAAAATTTGGAGTGTCACTTAAGTGGGATATACTAGAATTATTGGTTTATAGTGACTTAGAATATTTACGCTGTGTTTAAGAACTACTAGAAATCAGTCAAAGTGAAACTTTTCAGGTGGGGTTATATACTCTACCTGAATTTTGTTATATATGAGATTTTTATAGGTAATGTTTTTGTTAGAAAATTTAAAAAAGTAATATAATAGAGTGAGATTTGTGTTTATTTGGCATATAAAGTAGTATATAATGTAGTTAGTATTATTTTAGAGATTAGATACAAAAAACTAGAGACTAAAATATTTAAGGAGGCTAAAAAAATGATATCAGTTAATAAAGAAAAGGTTTTCAATACGGCTAAAGAATTATTACTTACTGATAGCCCAAGTGGATTTTGTTATGATGTTATGGAGATAATCAAATCATATGCAGATAAGTGTGGATATGAATTTCAAACAACTGTCAAGGGTTGCGGAATTATAACAGTCCCAGGAAAAAGTAATGGTAAGGTAATAGGATTATCTGCTCATGTAGATACATTAGGTACTATGGTTAGATCTATTTCTAGTGAAGGTACACTTAAATTCACTCTTTTAGGAGGACCTCAAGTTCCTACATTAGATGGTGAATATTGTAAAGTTAGAACTAGAGAAGGAAAAATATATAATGGAACCTTCCTAAGCACAAGCCCTTCATCTCACGTATACAAAGATGCAAAATCAAAACCACGTGATCCTGAAAATATGGAAGTTAGACTTGATGAAGTAGTAAAAACTAAAGAAGATGTTGAAAAATTAGGAATATGTCCTGGAGATTTTATATTTATAGATCCAAAAACTACAGTAACTGAAAGTGGATTCTTAAAATCTAGATTCATAGATGACAAAGGTAGTGTAGCTTGTCTTCTGAACCTACTTGAAATATTAAGTAGTGAAAAGATAGTTCCTACATATACTACTAAAGTATTTATATCAGTTTATGAGGAAGTTGGTCATGGCTCAGCTTACATTCCATTAGACATAACAGAAATGATAGCTGTAGACATGGGATGTATTGGAGAAGATTTATCTTGTACTGAATATGATGTTTCTATCTGTGCTAAAGATTCTAATGGTCCTTATGATTATAAAATGACCACTGAATTAATTAATCTTGCAAAAGGTAATGAAATTAAATATGCAGTTGACATTTATCCATTCTATGGCTCAGATGTTGGAGCAGCCCTTAGTGGAGGAAATAACATTAAAGGTGCCCTAATAGGACCTGGAGTTCATGCTTCTCATGGAATGGAAAGAACTCATTATACAGCTCTTGAAGGAACAATAAAATTATTACATGCATATTTAACAAAATAAAATATAAACTTAATCTAACAGAAAAGAGTAATCTAATCTGAAAGAAAGGGATATAATGCTTAATAATTTTGAAAAGTAGTGACTACTTATAGGTATTACAATCTATGTTTAAATATCATTGTGGATTTACCTATGTTAGTTGTACTTAAAAAGAGTATTATAGTCTAGTTTTCTTTTGGTAAAAAAGAAAGCTAGGCTTTTGTTTTTGTCACAAAAATATTTGCTTTATATATTAGGACATGAAAAACACTGATAATGGGAAAATATAATATACAAGAGTTTCAACTTCTAATCAAAAGGATGATTTAAAAATCAAGTTGAGTTTCTTAGGCAATACGCTAATGCAAAAGGAATTATTGTAGATGAAGTTATATAAGACTATGGAAGCAGACTAAACTATAATCGTAAAAAATGGAATAAACTCATAGATAAATGTATGAGTTCTGACATAGGTACTATAATAGTAACCCACAAAGATAGATTTATAAGTTTTGGATTTGAATGATATGAAAGATTATTAGAAAAATTCAATGTAAAAATAATTGTGGTGAATAATGAAGGTCTTTCTCCGTCAGAAGAATTGGTTCAGGATATAATATCTATACTTCATATTTTCAGTTGCAGGATTTACGGTTTAAGAAAATATAAGAAAAAGATAAAGGAAGATGAAGAAGTTGAAAAGAGCATATAAAATAGAGATTAATCCAACAAAAGAACAAATAATTAAAATACATCGAACTATTGGTGTAAGCAGGTTTATATATAACTTTTATATTGCTCATAATATGGAAGTTTATGAAAAAGAAAAGAAGTTTGTTAGTGGAATGGATTTTTCAAAGTGGCTTAATAATGAGTATATTCCTAATAATGAAGATAAAGGATGGATTAAAGCAGTATCTTCCAAAGCTACTAAACAAGCTATTATGAATGGTGAGAAAGCCTTTAAAAAGTTTTTTAATGGCGAAGCTGGTTTTCCAAAATTTAAGAAAAAGAAAAGCCAAGATGTTAAAGCTTATTTTCCAAAGAATAACAAAACAGATTGGACTATTGAAAGGCATAGAATTAAAATACCAACTTTAGGCTTTATAAGATTAAAGGAATTTGGATATATTCCAGTTAGATCTATAGTTAAAAGTGGTACAGTAAGTCAAAAAGCAGATAGATATTATGTATCAATTTTAGTTGAGGAAGATATTAAAACTAATAATAAAACTTATTCCGAAGGTGTAGGTGTAGACCTTGGAATTAAAGATTTTGCTATATGCAGTAATGGTATAACTAAGAAGAATATTAATAAAACTAAAACAGTTAAAAAAGAAGAAAAGAAATTAAAACGGGAGCAACGTAGACTTTCCAGGAAATACGAAAGTTTAAAATTAAGAAATAAAAAAGAGAAAGGAGAAGCTACTCG
>DAMAVY010000161.1:0-7099 GCA_032077725.1 Clostridium sp.
CTGGGGGAATTTGGCTTCGATATTCTGGATTAGTGCCTATTGTATTTATCGCCGTGTTCTATACAGGGCTTGGATTGGCACTAGCTTTGGCAGGAATAATATTCTGGATGAAATATTTATAAAATAGTTTCAAAGTTAAATATGGTATTCACTAATCGTGAAATGAGGGAAACCCTTAATCCAGCGAAAAAAGAATGTACTGTAATAGGTTAATAATCCCGAAGTATGCAAGAGTAAGACACAAGCAATTGATGTTTTATTCTTTTATTTTTTATGCCAGTCGTAGAACTCCTTTAGTTCTGCTTTTCTTTCATCTGGCAGAAATGTCTTCTTAACTCCCTGAATAGCTCCTTCAAGTGCATATAGTCTGTGGATACACGCTGATTCATCAATCTCCTGTATCTTTAACCATGCTGCTTCTGCTCCAAGTGATTTCAATTGCTCATAAGTTGTTACTCCAACTTCGTTCAGCTGTCTTTCAACCTCTTTTCCTATATTAGGTAAATCTGATAATCTCCCCATAGTAATCTCCTTCATATTCGTTTACTCCTATCTGAATACTTCTAAAATGCTTCTGAAATCTGGGTTAAAATGCTTTGATTTTATATCAATGAGCAACTCCTCTAATGAGGAGACTCCTGCCACAATACAAAGTACAATACTTACAATATTAGAGTCTACCTTCAACATAAAATAAGGAACACAGAATAAAACTACTCCTGTAATCTTGTTAGATATTATGTGCAATGCAACAAACTTGTGAAACTTCAAAGCTCCAATTACATATGCAAGAATCCGTATAATTGCAATTACAGTAATCGCCCATATAACCCAATGTGGAAGCATATTCAATAATACAGGTAACAATTTTATCAATACCGTTATTAGAAAAACAATGTCCGCTATGCTGTCCAAAACTGCACCAGCTTTGCTCTCTGTATGTGTTTTTCTTGCTATTGTTCCATCAATCATATCTGTAATACCGCTAATTGAATAAAGAACATAGAAGGTAACCGACAACGGCTTAATAAACAAAATAAAAAAAGCAGATATAATTCTCATTGCAGTTATTTCATTAGCAAGGTATTTAGTCGTCATTCGATCCATCTTTTTATCCAATTCTGCAATACTTCCAATTGCTCTTCTGTATGAAAGTAATGTTCTGAATTTACCTTATCAACAACAGCCTTGAAACTATCAGCAAATGAATCTATTACACTTTCTGGCATCATATCATCTTGTCTGCCCCATAAAATATAAGTATCATGACTCCAACTAATTGGATGTTCCTTAGTATATACATAATACTCCCAATCCAGAGTCTGACCAATTGGTAATGAAATATATTTCTCTTGTTCGAGTCTTTCTACTGATATATGGAATCCAGACATCATTCCCTGAATCAAATAAGTCATATTTACAATTGGTGATATGAAATAACTCTTCTTAATCTTCCTATTGCATAAAGCTAGCATACTCATATATGCTCCTATGCTACAGGCAAATAGTGTAATCTCTTTCTGTCCATTTTGAATATACTGATATACCTTCTGAATTTCCTCAGTGCATATCCAAGGAACCAATTTTTTACCATCCACTCTTTCTCCATGTTCAGGAAGATCAATGCTCACTACTTGATAACCTCTTTTCACTGCATGCTCGGCAACCATGTTAATAATAGTATCTTCCTTATTCGACATTAATCCATGTACAGCCAACAATATTTTATCAGATTCATTACCCCTAATTAATGCTGGTACTCCTTCTATCTCAACATATTTCTTCAAAACTAATGCCTTCTTTCTAAAATAAGTAATAATCACAAGAGAAAGGGCAGTTACCTGCCCCTATGTTTCTCTCGTTTTTTCTGTTGCTTAAGTTCAAATTGAAACTGTTTCTCTGCATCACGCCGTTCACGTAAACGAGTCTTTCTTTCAATTTTCCCTTGTTCCTGCTGAAGTTTCAAGGCCTTTTGTGATTTTGTTCCGATATCTACATTTGCGATTTGTTTTTTCACTTGCCGCTGTAAACGTTTCGGATTCACATGTTCCTTTACCTCTTTCACAGAGTCAACAGATGGACTAAATCGAAGTTTATAGTAATTTTTCAAGATGAATTCTTGAACTTCATAATCTTTTGGTTCCTTACCAAATGTAACTTTACATACTGATAATTTACCATCGTCTACACGTTCAAAAATTCCAATCCAAAATTGATCTTCAAAAAATACTCGTAACTTTCCTGAAATATAAGTCAGCTTCGTTACTTTGTCCATATAATCCCTCCTTAAAGATTTAATGAACAAAGAACGGACAACCAAGGAGGCAGGTTACTGACAACATTTATCTATGTTGCTCCCGGACTACCTACCGGGACGTGTTTTTATCTTTGTCTCTATATTATACCAAATATATTTTGATATGACTATTGGCCCTAAAAACATCTCTAGTGTTTTACAAAGCAATAGCCGAGGAAAAATCCCCGGCTATTACTTTTCAATGTCTTATTCTTTACTGTTATTATGCTATTACATTTTGCACATCCTGAACCAAGCACTTTGACAGAAGCTCCTTCTTTCTTAGCTGTTTCCGCCGCAGCCATAATAAAACCTCCTAATTTTTAGTATTAAAATCCTAAATAAAACATATAAAATCCAATAAGTAGTATAACACTACCCATGACAACTTTTAGAAAAGAACTTGCCCTTCCATATTTTTCGCTATGTGAAAGCTTTTGTACAAATCCCACAGATGTACCAGCTATTACCGCCAAAATACCATGTCCTGCAGAGTATAAAAGCAATAATAGAATCCCCCATAAAATGCTTCCTTTACTTGCAACAATGGCAAGTAAAGCAATTAAAACAGGTGTAGAGCAAGGAGATGAAAAAATTCCGCCAAGAAATCCTGCAATAAATGCTCCTATAAATCCTCTTTTTGTATTCTTTGCTTTTATAGTTTAAATGTTTAGAATATATAATTTTTTTGATTTTAATGATGAAATAATCTTGTATTTGAACTAGCCATTGCTATATTATATTCATTACATGCTTTTATTACTATGTCATCTCTTACTGAGCCACCAGGTTGGACAATATATTTTACGCCACTTTGAAATGCTCTATCTATATTGTCTCTAAATGGAAAAAATGCATCTGAACCTAGAGATACTCCAGATAAACTAGATAACCATTTAACCTTCTCTTCCTTTGTTAATCTATTAGGTATCAAATTAAGCACTTTCCCCCAATCTTTTATTTCCTTAATAGTAATGTCATCTCTAAGGTATTGGTCTATAACATTATCCCTATTGGGTCTTGAAATTCCTTCTTTGAAAGATAAATTAAGAACATTCGGGTGCTGCCTCAAATACCATATATCTGCTTTTGACGCTGCCAATCTTGTGCAATGTATTCTAGATTGTTGCCCTGCACCAACACCAATTACTTGACCATCTAAAACAAAACAAACAGAATTAGACTGAGTATATTTTAATGTAATCATTGAAATAAGTAAGTCTCGTTTTGCTTCATCTGTGATATCTTTGTTATTAGTTACTATATTACTAAGCATCTCATATTTTAGTTGAATATTATTCCTCTTCTGCTCAAATGTTATACCATATACCTCTCTCTTTTCTATCTCTTTAGGTTCATAATTGTAATCCATTTTAATAATACAATAACTTCCTTTTTTCTTTTTCATTAAAAGTTCAAGTGCTCCATCTGTATATCCTGGAGCAATTATTCCATCTGAAACAGATCTACTTAAAATTGTCGCAGTAGGCAAATCTACAATATCACTTATAGCCACCCAATCACCAAAAGATGACATTCTATCTGAACCTCTGGCTCTCGCATAAGCAGATGCAACAGCAGATAATTCTATATCTTCTACAAAGTATGCCTTTTTTAATACATCACTTAAAGGAATCCCTATTGCAGCACCCGCAGGACTTACATGTTTAAAAGATGCTGCCGCAGGTAATCCTGTTATTTGTTTTAATTCTTTAACTAATTGCCATGAATTAAAGGCATCCATGAAATTAATATAACCTGGATTACCATTAAGAATTTCAAATGGGAACACCTTATCTTTTACATAAATTCTTGCTGGTTTTTGATACGGGTTGCATCCATATTTTAGTATAATTTCTGATTTTTTCATAAATCAACCTCCAAAATAATTTAATATAAAAAAACCGCCTGGATAAAATTATATT
Source organism: Clostridium sp. (assembly GCA_032077725.1). GTDB lineage: Bacteria > Bacillota > Clostridia > Clostridiales > Clostridiaceae > Clostridium_J. Next base: position 4,222 of record DAMAVY010000161.1, read on the forward strand.
TACCCAGGCGGTCGATATTTTTTCTTAAATCATGTTCCCTATGGTAAACCCCATTTCCGCCAGTTACATGACTATATTATTCATTTTAATTAAATTATAGATTATATAACTATTTATGTCAAATTTAAAGCATAGCACATAATTAATTTCGCGCTATGCTTATTAAATTATCTTAATCCAAAATTTCTTTTAATGCAAAGTAATTAGCTAAACTTAACCCAAATTAGAGCAATCATAGTAAGTAGACTAGAAGAATATGAATATAGTAGCTATAGTATATTCATTAGCAAAAGAAGAGAAGTTAATATTATCTGAAAGAATAAATTCCTGTTTTAAGATAATAAATAATTTCATTAATTGGAATTTATGTTATAATTAGTTTATGAGCGAGCTATACTTTATTTTAAATTTATTTTGAGAATTTATGAAGAAAGAGGTATTATTATGAAAAAATTTAATGATTTTTTAAGTTCAAGTTATAGAGAAAAAATTAAAAAATAAGCCCATTTATACTGTTCTACATAATTATAGTAACACCTGCTACAACAATAGTAGCGGTTAAAGTATCAAATATTTACTTATCCACTATAAATTTTTTTATTTTCACATTTATATGTTTAGGCTTCATAACATACACTATAACACAATACATAATTTATATTAAAACTATAAAATAGTAAATTTATCTTATGCTTTTTGTTTCTATTATTAAATCTTCTTCTTTGCTTGTTATTGCCCCTATTAAACCTCCACCTTGAAGTACAATTTCTGTTTTACTGGCGCACTTAAATGTACTGTTCAATTTTTCATGCTGTTACTTCATATATTCGAGATAAAAGAACCCAATCCTCGCAAACCCGCATGGTGACAACAACTTTTTTAAAAGTTAAAAAGTTAAAAAGCGAACTTTTTAAAAAGCTCTATATTTATAAACAGAAAGTCCTTTTCTACTAAAGCAGCTTATTTAGCTCATTGACTTATCTATTTTTTCCCTATTAGTGCAATAAGTCCTGTAGCAAGCTTTTCTCCCCAACTTAAAAAGTCATGCCCTGAAGGAGATTGTTCATAGGAAACATCATATCCCTTAGCTATTAGAATATCTCTCATCCTATCTATAGAGTCCTTCATTATAGGCTCGTCATCATAAGGCCTGTCTTCTAAAAATCCCACATTTAAATAAAATCTTGTTTCCATTTTATTACTATTTTTATATTTATCTATTAACCATTCATCATCCCAGAAAAAAGAACCTGATTGAGCAAGCACATTCCCAAACACATTAGGAAATGTAAGCGCTATATATGAGGCTGCTAGTGCACCAAGGCTTACTCCTCCTATAGTTGTTTTTTCTGATTCAGTAGTTACATTATAATTTTTATGAACCCATGGAAGGATTTCATGGGTAATGAACTCACCATAATTCTTATTAAAGGCAAGTTCTCCAACCCTATTATTACTATCTACAAAAACACATACGCTTTTAGGGATTGACTCCTTATACATTAGATTATCAAGTACATTTATTGAATTTAGTATATTGATATGCATAAAACCATCCGTAAGTATAATAAGATTATTTTTATCATTATTTTCTTCATATTTATATGGCTTGTAAACCCAAACCCTTCTAGAATTATTTAAAATATTGCTCTTAAATCTATGCAAATCTAGATTACCGTTATTGTTATGCTCCATATTTTTTTCCATATATCAGGTTTTACGTTACACAATTCAACTAATGATCTTTTCTCTTCTCTACCTTCTTCATCTTCTTCATCCTTAGGAAAAACTATTATATTGGGATTAAATTCATCTAAAATAAGGTTTCTAGATCTTTTCTTATAATCATCATCTAAAGCATCATTTACAGAATAATTATAAGCGAACTTTATATCGTTTCTAACTTTGTATGTTTTATACCATAAATTTGAATCTAATAATTGTTCCATAATATTTTCATTATATCTGTAACTTGGAAAAGCCCCATAAACAACTACATTTTTAATTTTCTCTTTAGCTTTATAAATAAATGTTACCATAACATTTTTATTATCACCCTCTATTTTCTCTATTATGGTAAACCACTTTTCTCCAATTCATTCCAGAAAACATCTAATGCTTTATAATTACCTTCAGTTAAGTTATTATACAAATTTCTTATCTTAGAACTTTCTATCTTTTTTATATTCATCATTATTTCCGCTACCTCTTCTCTTCATTTACATGCTTGGGTATAGATTTAGCTACTGCTACAGTAGAAAATTTGATAAAAAGTAAAATTAAATTAGCAATATATAATCTATTATATTAAGTTTAGAAATCAATGTGATTTGAAAAATAATCTATGCCCAACCTTACTAATTCTCTTTCTTCTTGAAAAATAAAATCATAAGACACATTACCACTCCTATTGTCATCATTATAGCAAGAAGGAACACTTAATGTAAACATTTTACCTATTTATCTTTATTATGAAATATTCCTTTTTCTTCCTCTCTTTCTGTTTTTGGCTATGAAAAGAGGCTAAGTATATAGATCATTTAAGTTGATCTAAAAACTTAACCTCTTGATTTTAAATAGTATTTTTTTAAGAACACAAAGTTACTTCATTTCTGCCATATCCACTAGCTTCCCACCGACATTTCTCAAGTTTTCAAGCATTTCGGCAATATTTTGATTAGCCTGTGATTGCTGTTTGGTAATCTCATTACTTAGTTCAACATTTTCTAAAACACTTTCCATGGAATCCCTAAATTTTTTGAGTATATTATCTATGTCTTGGGCGGAATGTCTACTCTCATCAGACAATTTACGAACTTCTGTAGCTACAACTGAGAATCCGCGACCATACTCACCAGCCCTGGCTGCTTCAATGGCG
>DAMAVY010000162.1:0-7045 GCA_032077725.1 Clostridium sp.
CAGAAGGGATCCTCCAAATCCCAGATAAGGGCTATCTTTTTCTTCTTCTTTACTACCAGAGAGGTCTTGATAGAATTAGAATTCTTCTCTATGTAAGATACCTTACCGCATAACTCTCTTGTCATCTTAACAAGAATATCAGCCATACTGTTCTGGCTAATGGTTAAGGAAGCAACTTCCTCCGTTGTTGCTGAGGACTCTTCAACAACTGCAGCAATGCTTCCCAGAGCTTCAATAAGGGTAGTCTTTTCCCTGGTTAGCAGGCTGACTTCTTCATTGAAATCCTTCTGTCTCTTTATGAATATATCCGCAGTATCATTTACCTGCTCTACAGATTTAATTACTTTACTTACCGCATGGTTCTGCTCTGTAAAGATTACAGTAGAGGAGTCCATCACTCCTCTAAGGTTGTCCAACTGACCTGTAATATCTGAAAGAGATCTGCTGATATTTTCACTGGCCTGTCTGCTCTCTTCGGACAGCTTCCGTACTTCCTCCGCAACCACTGCAAAACCCTTACCTGCTTCTCCTGCTCTTGCAGCTTCAATGGAAGCATTTAATGCAAGCAGGTTGGTCTGGGAGGCAATACTATATAATACCTTCGTTATCTCGGTAATATTCTTGGTTTTGTTCAAAAGGGTATAGATAGCATCCGTAATTTCCGTCATGACCTTCTCATTCTTTTCCTGATTAACGGATAGATTATGAATTGCTTCTTTTCCTTCTGCATTTACTTCACTCATATCATAGGCAAGGCCTATCAATTCCTTGGATTTCATATCCATCTCATTGATCTTGTCTGCCAGATGATCTGCAACGCCCATACATCTCCCCACGTTAAATTTATTTTTTGTTTTTTCCATTTATATAATAAATAAAGATTAAGATTTCTCCTAACCTTTATAATACATTGTATATAATCTTATAACACATATCAACACAAATAACTTGAAGTTGTTTAATGTTAATTTGTTTAAAATTTTTACTAAGAAAATAGATCTTCAATTTCTCTTTCGCTCATAGATGATAGTGTTAAATCTGTATGTTCCTCACCATCTAATACTTTATCTATAATCTCTTTTTTCTTTTCTTGGATATTATAGATTTTTTCTTCTATAGTTCCTTTTGCTATAAGTTTTATTACCTCTACAGTGTTCTTCTGACCTATTCTATGTGCTCTATCTTCAGCCTGTTCTTCAACGGCAGGATTCCACCATGGGTCAAAATGAATTACCATGTCTGCTGAGGTTAAGTTAAGTCCTGTGCCTCCAGCCTTTAGTGAAATTAAAAATACCGCTGGTTCACCTTCATTAAATTCTTTTACTAAATTCATTCTTTGCTGGGATGGAACAGAACCATCTAGATAAATGGTCTTTATGCCTTTTTTCCTTAGCTTTTCTCTTATGGTACCTAGAATTGTGGTAAATTGAGAAAATAGCAGCACTTTATGGTTATTTTCTAGTGACTCTTCTAAAATATCATATAGCGCATGATATTTTCCACTATCACCCTTATAGTTAGAAATAAACGATCCTGGATCACAGCATATTTGTCTAAGTCTTGTTAATAATGACAGTATTTTCATTCTGCCTTTATTAAAGCCATTTTCCTTTATCTCCTTTTGGAATTCCTCTTTATAAGAGTCTACATAGGAATAGTATAGTTTTTTCTGTTCTGTGGTCATATCCACAAGTATTTTATGCTCTATCTTTGGTGGTAGCTCTAGAGCCACATCCTTTTTAAATCTTCTTAAAATAAATGGTCTAATAAGCTTTAATAGCTCTACTAAGGCTTTTTCGTCTTTTTCTTTTACAATAGGTAGCTCAAAGGTCTTATTAAACTTACCATGAGTCTTAAGGTATCCAGGCATTACAAAGTCAAAAATTGACCAAAGTTCTGTAAGTGAATTTTCTATAGGAGTTCCTGTCATTGCAAATTTACTCTTTGCCTTAATCCCCTTAACTGATTCTGCATTTAGAGAAGTTGGATTTTTAATATATTGTGCCTCATCTATAATACATATATCAAAATTCATTTTATCATAATATGATGCATCTCTTCGAAGTAGTGCATAAGAGGTTATTATTACATCATAATCTTCTAAACTTCCCATAATAGCTTCTCTCTCTGCTTTACTTCCACTTATGGCAACGGTCTTTATATCCTTTGAGAATTTATCAAATTCCATTATCCAGTTATAAACCAGTGATGTTGGACATAGAATTAACGCCTTATTTTTAAGGTTTCCTTCTTCTTTTTCTGAATTTATAAACGTAATTGCTTGAAGAGTTTTACCAAGTCCCATCTCATCTCCTAAGATACCACCAAACCCACAGGCAGAAAGTGTCTTAAACCATTTAAAGCCAGTCTCCTGATAGGATCTTAGAACAGTCTTTTGTCCACTGGGAACTTCATATTTATTGCTATTAATATCTTTTATTGTGTCTATGAAGTTTTTAAATTTTATATTTTTAGACATGAATCCAAGGCTTCCATTATTTATCTTATCATCGATATACATTGAGGCATACTTAGGTAAAATTGTCTCTCCTCTAGCTAGCCTTGCAGCAGATATTTCAAATTGCTGAATTATTGACGCAATATCATTAATCTCTTTTCCTTGCAATGGAATTATAGAACCATTGTTTAATTTATGATATTTTTTTCTTTGCACAATTGAATTTAAAGTGTCCTTTAACTCATCCTTTGAAACTCCATCGATGGTGAAATTAAATTCTAAAAGATCCATATCATTTAATTTAATTCCTGATTTAAAAGATTTTGGAGTTAATATTTTAATATCTTTAAAGCTGTCTGAGTAATATACTTCACCTATTTCTGTAAGTTCTTCCACTCCATAGGTCAAGAACTCTACAATATTATCTTCATCTTCAATATAAAATCTATATCCTTTATTAACAAACCCTAGATCACAAAGTTTTTCTATAATCTTTTTCTCTCCAGATAAATTTCTTATAAGTATATTTTCCTTATCTAAAACTTTACCTACGCCTACTTCTTCAACTTCACCCATACCACTTTCATGCTTTTCTTCAATAATATTCAACTCTTCATTGCCACCGATATTAATTTTTTCGTAACCACTGCTACTTAAGTTACCATGGCCACCAATATTAGCTTTTTCATCGTCAACAATATTTAATTTATCATCACCATTAACATTGGCTTTTTCATCACCTATGCCTAAATAATTGAAACTTTCTTCACCATAATTAAAATTAACATCGCAAATAGCTCCATTATTTTCTTTATCTAAATAAAAGGCTACCTTAAGCGGCTCTTCCTTTATAATTTCTTTAACTTTTTCATCCTTCATCACTAGTGTGCTTATATTATTTAGCTTTGGAATCAGAAAATTTGCCACATCGTTAATACTACCCTTGCTAAAGGATATTGTATTATCTTCTTTCTTTGAGAAAGCCTTATATAAAGGAACAAAATCTGTTCTCTGCTCTTCTGATAGAAAGTATAGGGTATTGTTTAAATAATAAAGTCCCATTCCTTCACAAATGCATTTAGGCACGTCTCCATTCATGTCTATATTCAGGTTTTCTCCATTCATAAACATATAAAAACTAATGGGCATATTCCCAGCAGATACTGAAACGTTCTTTTTTACTTCTCCACCAAATTCTAGGTTAACAGTGCTTCCATTTTTAATTGAAAGTAGCTTTTTAAGCTGTCCTTCTGTAAAGAAAACTCTCTTTCCATTAAAAAATATTGAACGATTAGTATAAACCCTGTTCATAACCTCTTGGTTTAAATCATAAATTTCTTTTATAATATCCATGATTTCTTTGTCTTTTTCCTTAAATTTATATCCTAGGTTTGTGTATTCTAGCTCTTTTCCAAAATAAATACTTCCACCACTTTTATAAATACACTCTACAAATTCACGAATATTCTTTACCACGTATAGCCTACTAGTACCAACTTTTAATTCCATATATAGTTTTTTCTCTTTATGGCTAAAATACTCATCTTCAATTGCAAGGGTTACTTCCATATTAAGTAGTTCTTTTTCAACGTGATTAACATCTTTCTCAAAATTACTTTTATATGTATGTAGAAGTTCTTCTTCACTAGATTTAGGTATGTTTATTCCTCGTCCCTTTATACCCTCTTTGTTAAGCTTTATTAATACTGCACCTAGGTGTTTACACATGTGATACTGTTCAAAAGCCTCGCAGCTACAATGAGGATAAATCTTTAAATTCTTATTATTTATAAGTACATTTACTTTATAATTATTTACATCATAGGCAGACTGAACAATCGCTGTCACAGACAGAACACTGGCAGTATTCTCATTTATTTTTAATGTTCTTACTTTATTTCTAAAATACATATCCATAGCCCTGTTATAAATTACATTACCACAAATATCCTTAATTTCACTTAATTTTAAATCAAAACTCATAATTCTGTTCTCCTAATATAAATTTACCCTACCCTTTATTATATACCTTTTTTTATCTTTTAGTTGAATTATTTATAATTACTAGGAAACTTCTTTTCCCCTTGCTCAAAGAAGTAAGCTCCTGTGACCAAATCAAAGAGGCTATGCACAATGAATTTTATTCATTGTGCATAGCCTCCTCAATTTTTGAAGAGTTTCTTATGTTAATCTTTCTCTTTCTAATTCTCACATTCAGGATTTTTCTCTCCCTTATTCTCACATTCTGGTTTTTTGTCCTCAGATTTCCCCTTATGTTTTCTGTGGGTTTTTGGGTTTTCCTTTTCTTTGGTAGTTAGATTTTGTTTTTCTTCAGCTGGTTTTAAATCTCTTTTTTCTTCTGATTCCTTTAAATTTTTCTTTTCTTTAGCGTCCTTTGTTTTTTCATTCTTTTCATCAATTTTAGGAGTTACTACCTCCTCTGGTTTTGTTTCACTTATAGTTTCTTTCTTTTCCTCTGGCTTTTCAACATCTGGTTTCTTGTTTTTATCTTTCTCAATTGTAGTTGTCTTTTCTTCTTTAATTGGCTCAGACGGAATTTTCTCCTTAGATTTTTCTTTTGGAATTTCCATAGTAGTGATAGTTTCTAAAGTAGAGTCTATAGAAGTCCTACCATAACCAAAGGCTACTGTTGAAGAAGCCATCATTGTGCCAACTAATGTTAGCATAATTAAAGATTTTTTCATTGCAATACACCATCCTTTGTAAAGTAGTTACTTAATAAGATTTTATTAAGTATTTATATTTTCACGAGAATTTTAAGAAATTAGACTTATTACAAAGCCAAAAGTCTCACAAAAACTCGACTTTAGTTTATCCCTAGAAATAAAAAAATATGTTTAATAAAATTTTCCACAAATTATATATAAAAAAGAGGAGTCATTGCTCCTCTAACTTAATCTATTAGCTACGCAATAACTCCACTATTCCATTTTAACCTACTTCTTCCATACAATCTCCAAATTGGCTATTATATAAATTAGCATAGAAACTATTTGCTTCTAATAATTCTTCATGCTTGCCTTGCTCTACTATATCTCCATCCTTCATTACAAGGATTAAATCTGCATCTCTTATAGTAGATAATCTATGAGCGATGACAAAGCTTGTTCTTCCATTCATAAGGTTATCCATAGCCTTTTGAATCAATACTTCTGTACGAGTATCAACTGAGCTAGTAGCCTCATCTAGTATTAAAACCTTAGGATCTGCAAGAATAGCACGAGCTATTGTAATCAGCTGTTTTTGTCCAGCAGATACATTGTTTGCTTCTTCATTTAGAACCATATCATAACCATCTGGTAAAGTTTTTACAAAATGATGTACATTAGCTGCCTTCGCTGCTGCAATAACTTCTTCATCAGTGGCATCAAGTCTACCATATCTAATATTTTCTTTAATAGATCCATTAAATAGCCATGTGTCTTGAAGAACCATCCCAAATAAGCTACGTAAATCTTGACGATTAAAATCTTGTATATTGTGGCCGTCGATTAATATAGATCCACTATTTACATCGTAAAATCTCATTAAGAGTTTTACCATAGTAGTTTTACCTGCACCTGTAGGTCCAACTATAGCCACCTTTTGTCCTGGCTTGATATTTGCTGTGAAGTCGTTTATTATAATTTTATCTTCGCTATATCCAAAGTGAACATTCTTAAAATCAACTCCACCTAATTGATTTTTAATCTTCACAGGATTTTCTGCAAATTGGACTTCTTCTTCCTCTGCGAGAAGTTCAAATACCCTCTCTGCAGAGGCTGCTGTAGCTTGCATCAAATTAGATATCTGAGCTGATTGGGCTATTGGTTGATTAAAGGATTTAGAATATTGAATGAAGGACTGAATGTCCCCTACTTCAATAGTTTTCTTTATAGCTAAATATCCTCCTAGTATTGATACCACAACATAGCCCAAGTTTCCTACAAATGTTATCATAGGCATCATCATTCCTGATAGAAATTGTGATTTCCAAGCGGAATTGTATAATTTATCATTCATCCTATTAAATTCAGTTATAGCTCCTTCCTCTCCATTGAAAGCTTTAACTATATTATGACCTCCATAAATCTCTTCTACCTGTCCATTTACATGTCCTAGATATTCTTGTTGAGATTTAAAGAATTTTTGTGATTTCTTAACAATTAACATTATTAGAATAAATGAAACTGGAAGCATAAGTACAGTTGCTATTGTCATAAGTCCACTTATAGAAAGCATCATTATTAATATTCCAATTAATGTAGTAATTGAAGTTATAACTTGTGTCATAATTTGATTTAAATTTTGACTTAGAGTATCTATATCATTTGTTACCCTTGATAATACTTCTCCATGTGTCTTAGTATCAAAATATTTAAGAGGCATTCTATTAATTTTCTCTGAAATCTCATTTCTAAGATTATAAGAAACCTTCTGTGCAACTCCCGACATTATGAAACCTTGTACAAAGGAGAATATAGCACTTATTATATATAACCCTAATAACATTAATAAAATTTTACCTATATATTCAAAGTCTATTCCTACACTTGTTCCTTTTAATTTTCCCACAAGACCTTCAAA
>DAMAVY010000163.1:0-6995 GCA_032077725.1 Clostridium sp.
TTTAAAAGAAAAAGTTCAGCTTTGTAATAAGAATTGTGAAGCTATAATGGATTATGAGGAAGCTTATAAAAGAGCTTTATCCTATTGTGATGAGGATACATTACTAATAATATCAGGTTCTCTTTATATGGTTGGTGATATGAGAAAAATTGTAAGAGAAGTTCCACTACCCAAATCAAAGATTTAGAGTGTCACTTAAGCTTTGAAATTTCACTTTAGTTGTAACAAATATTTTCGTAGCACATATGAATGTTCCTTCATAATATAGATTGAGGAGGGATTCCAATGAGGTACTTATATATTTGTAATACAACAGAGGACTGTATAGACAAGATAAGTGTGGAAAAGTTTATACTGGAAAGTGCTATAGATTTAGTAGGAGTTAACCGAAATAAAATAGGTCCTCATGGATTATGTACACAAGGGGACCTATTATTTACTTCAAATTGTTTTGATGGTTCTGTATCTGTAGTTAATTTAGAAAATTTTAAATCAAATAGCTTTTATTTGGGAAGAAATTGTAGGGACATCTGCTCTTTAGGAAATCATTTGTACATCGTTTGTGGTGATTCTAATAATGTAGTAATCTTTGATCTAGAGAAAAAGGAGATAATAGAATTAATCCCTTGTGGCGATTCTCCACATAGTATTGACTGTAGCAACCATACTAATGAAATAGTCGTAGCAAATAATGGAGATGATACTATCACTATTTTTGATTCATTGTATGGAGGTGACATCAAGAATATAAAGGTAGGGCCAGCACCTACTAAAGCTTTATTTACACTAAATGGCGACTATATACTTGTTTGTGAAAGTAATGCAGGAAGTTCAGACAAAGGTTGTGTGAGTGTAATATCTAGTAAAAATCATAGGGTAATACACAGATTATCAGTGGGAAATTGTCCCTTCGATATGTATTGTGATGAGAAGTATTGCTATGTATCTAATTATGGAGATGGAAGTATTTCAATTCTAGATATTATTAATTTTAAAAACATAAAAAATATAAGAACTGGTGGAATGCCAAGAGGAATAGCTTGTGATGAAGAATATATCTATGTTGGAGATAGTTATAATGATTTACTTATAAGAATTAATAAGAAAAATACCCAAGAAAGACTAATCATCCCATTAAAGGGCCAGCCTACAGGGATGATTATAGCTTAGAGGTGTTTATCTTATATACAGTTTTAGATAATTTTATTTTATGCTAGTGGAATACACGTTAACTTGAAAAAATCCTCATGAAAATTCTTTTTATCAATTATCAACTATCAATTCTCAGTCCTTCATTCTCAATTTTCGATTTTCTCCATTAGATTGCTTTGCAATCTTCGTAAACTACTCAGCCAAAATTTTGATGATTTTAGTATATAAGTCAGAAGGGTTATTTTTCCACTTGGCACATAACTCTCTGGCTTGTTTATTTGATGCTACTGTTACCTTAATTTCCATTAGGGGAATATTATTTTCAGAAGCACCTAAGCTTACTACATAGCTGTTTCCATTTTCAATGGTGTAATCAGCTGATATGGTAGCTTCTTTTTTTATTGTATTCATTTTAACACCAATGTAAGAATCAAACTTTTTTATATCTTCAAGGGATAATCTATTCTTAAACAAAGACAGTACTTCTTTGCCTTTATCAGAGATTACAAGTCTATCTTTATCTTTATGCTTTACTTTTGCAAGTAAATTAGATGAAATTAGTTCATCAATATATTCTTGAAGTGTAAAGTAGTTTATAAAGTTATTTTCAAGTACAATTTCTGTTAACTGTATATTTGAGATGGGTAAATGAATTTTTTCTATTATGTATAACAATAGAAGCTTGTTTTCTGCCAAGCTCAAAGAATTATCGAACATAAAGTAACCTCCTTTAAACTAGTATATTAATATACATTAATTGATATTTTATTATAACATATAATTATTAAAAATGAATTAATTTTAAGGGATATTGTATAGCATATATTTACTAATTATGAATATAATTTTATAGAAATCAATATTATTTGTAGGGAGAGTATGAAAAAAACAGATATACTTAAAATAAAAGTATTAGCTTCACTGGCAATATTAATAATTGCAATTTCTGTGAGTTTTATGGGACGCATGTTTTATATACAAGCATTTGCACCTACTAATAAGAAATTACCCATATATTCTGTAAAAACTGAAGAAAAAAAAATGGCTTTAACTTTTGATGTGAATTGGGGAGAGGATAAAACCACTGCAATATTAGATATATTAGATAAATATAATATCAAAGCAACCTTTTATATTATTGGAGTTTGGTGTGATGATTATCCCAGTGAGGTAAAAGAAATTGCAAAGAGAGGCCATGAAATTGGTAATCATTCTAATAAACATTCCGATTATACTACTATGACGAAAGATAAAATTATTAAGGATGTAGAAATTGCAAATGCAAAGATATTAGATTTAACAGGAGTATTGCCAAAGACTTTTAGATTCCCTTCAGGTGCATATAATGACTCAAGTGTAGAGACTGTTGAGTCGCTAGGATTAAAGTCAATACAATGGGATGTGGATAGTATTGATTGGAAAGCTAATGGAGCAGATATCGAGTATGAAAGAGTAATATCTAGTGCAAAGGAAGGATCTATTTTGCTATTCCATAATGATGGAAAATATACTCCAGAAAATTTACCAAGAATAATTGAAAAATACAAAGGTATGGGATATGAGTTCGTTAAAGTTTCTGATTTAATATATACAGATAATTATTATTTGGATAATTCAGGAAGACAAACTTTAAACAAAGACAAGTATAATTAAACAAGAAATTCTACTATAATATGATGATAATTAATAATTTAACATTTTTAAAATTTATGTTGTAAAATTTAGACAATTATTCTATAATTAATTGGAGGGGCAATGGAAATAGAACTATAAGAAAAATACACAATATTTACTAGAATTAGTTATATTTTTAATTGTTGAGAATATAGATGATAGTAAATTTTACTAAAAAACCAAGGGAGAGAGGGGTTACCATGGATAATAATATGTTCAATAACAAAATTTACTTAGAAGGAAAAGTAATTTCAGGTTTGGAGTTTAGTCATGAAATGTATGGCGAGAAGTTTTATAACTTTGAATTTGAGGTTTCAAGACTGAGTGATACTTCAGACGTATTAGTAATTACCGTGTCAGAAAGATTAATTGTAGGGGTAGACGTAAATATTGGTAGTGAAGTCGTTGTAGATGGACAACTTAGGTCTTATAACAAGTTTGTAAATGGTGCAAACAGACTTATATTAACTGTATTTGCAAGGGATATCCGTGAATTAAAAGAAAGAGGAAAGAATCCAAATCAAATTTTCTTAGATGGATTTATTTGTAAGACGCCAGTTTATAGAACTACTCCATTTGGCAGAGAGATAGCAGATATGCTATTAGCTGTTAATAGATTATATAACAAGTCAGATTATATTCCTACTATCGCTTGGGGAAGAAACTCTAGATTTTGTAAGAGTTTAGAAGTAGGGGATAATATCAGAGTTTGGGGAAGATTACAAAGTAGAGAATATCAAAAGAAAGTTTCTGACACAGAAGTTATTAAAAAAATAGCTTATGAGGTTTCAATATCTAAGATGGAAAGAGTTACAGATGAAAATAGAGACAACATAGCTGTTATAGGAAGAGTAGATAACGATAATGAAATTTCTTCAAATGATGATGCTTTAGAAAACAATGTAAACGATTCTGAAGAAAAAGAAGTTATATAGTAAGTCGTGAAAATAATACAAGCTACCATTAAATTATAATGGTAGCTTGTTATTTTTATCTTAGACAGAAATTAATTGAACTTTAAAGAAAACTCCTTTTTATATTCGTTCAAATGATTAAGAGTTACTTATCTATTTTCTTAAATCAGCTAATATTTCAGTTTTACCTTTAGTTTTAGCATCTACAGATTTTATTATTTTAGCTGGGGCACCAGCTACAACAACATTTTCAGGAACATCTTTAGTAACAATTGATCCAGCAGCAACTACTGAATTATTACCAATTTTAACTCCTTCTAAAATTACTGCATTAGCGCCAATTAATACGTGATCACCAATTTCACATGGATCTTTACTAGGCGGTTCTAAAACGCCAGCCACCACGGCACCAGCTCCAAGATGGACGTAAGCACCAAGTTTTCCTCTTGCACCTACTACGGCATTCATATCTACCATAGTTTCGTCACCGATTTCAGCACCTATATTAATAACTGCTCCCATCATAATAACTGCGTTATTACCAATAGAAACTCTATCTCTGATTATTGCACCTGGCTCAATTCTAGCATTGATATTTCTTGTTTCAAGCATTGGAATTGCAGAGTTCCTCCTATCAGATTCAAGTCTGAAGTTATGTATTTTATCTTTATTGTCATCTAAAAACTTACTTATTTCTGCATTATCACCGAATAATACATAAAAGCTTCCTTCACCGAAGCAATCTATGTTTTCAAATTTACAATCTTTTAAGTCCCCTTTGATATAAGCTTTAACAGGGGTCGATTTTTTTGATTCCTTTATAAATCTAGCAATTTCATATGGGTCAGTTAAATTATATTCCATATTTTTAACTCCTTTCGACAAGTAGTCTATATTTAGTTTCATTAGATATATTATCCTAAAACTCTAATATAGTTATATCATAAAATTAATAGGTAATGGAATATTTTATTTGTAAATGATATAATGAATTTAAAATATTGTATTAAAGGTAGGGACTAACATGGGAAAGTTAAATAAGGGATATATACAAATATATACAGGAAATGGAAAAGGGAAAACCACAGCTGCTGTAGGACTTGCTACTAGAGCTGCAGGAAATAAGTTTAGAGTATGCATGGTTCAATTTTTAAAGGGTGGTTTTACTGGGGAACTTGAATCTGCTAAACTTATGGCACCCTATTTCACTATTCATAGGTTTGAGAAACCTAGAGGGTTTTTCTATACCTTAAGTGATGAAGAAAAAGCAGAATTAAAGGAAGAAATACAAGAAGCTTATAGATTTTGTTTAAAACAATTAGAAGAAGAAAATTGTGATATATTAATAATGGATGAAATAATGGGTACATTATCTAATGACTTAATAACTGAAGAGCAATTATTAGAGCTTATGGATAAAAAACCTGAGAATATAGAGCTTATAATGACTGGTAGAAATGTGCCAGAGGCTATAATGAATAAAGCAAACTTGGTCACAGAAATGAAAGACTTGAAGCATTATTTCAATGAAGGTGTACCAGCTAGAAAAGGAATAGAATTTTAATAGAAAATAAGGGAAAATAATTATGATGTTATCAAAGAAAATAGACAGTATACAAATATCAGGAATAAGAAAATTTTATAATAAAGTTGCAGAGGTTGATGGCGCAATATCTTTAACTTTAGGTGAGCCAGATTTTAAAATACCAATTGAGGTTAAAGAGGCTATGAAAAGAGCAATTGATGAGGATAAAACCACCTATACCCCAAATGCTGGAATCATGCCACTTAGAGAAGAAATATCCAAGTATTTAAACTCCTTAGGGATAGACTTTTCTAAGGAAGAAATATGTATTACTGTGGGTGGTAGTGAGGGATTACTTTCAACGTTTATGGCAATATTAAATGAGGAAGATAAGGTGCTTTTACCATCTATAGCTTATCCTGCTTATGAGAGTTGTATAAATATTGTTGGAGGAAAAGCTATAAATTACAACCTTAATGATGATTTATCTATAAATATAAGTAATATAAAAGAGCTTATAAAAGAAAATAAACCTAAGGCTATAGTTATTTCATATCCTTCAAATCCTACAGGGAGCATAATGACTAAAAGCGAATGTACTGAACTTTTTAAAGTATTAAAAGATGAAGACATTTTAATCATTAGTGATGAGATTTATAGCTCTATCATATTTGAAGACTACAATTCCATATCTATGTATAGTGAACTAAGAAATAAACTGATATTTATAGGTGGATTTTCAAAAATGTTTTCTATGACTGGTATTAGGATAGGATATGTATGCGCACAGCAGAGTATACTAGATAATATAATAAAGGTACATCAATACAATGTGTCATGTGCACCATCTATAGGTCAATATGGCGCATTAGAAGGTCTTAAAAAATCTATGTATCATATTGAATACATAAAAGAGGATTTAAAGCTTAGAAGAGATTATGTATATGAAAGACTAATTAATATGGGGCTTAAGACTGTAAAACCTAAGGGAGCATTTTATATATTCCCATCCATTGCTGATTTTGGAATGAGTAGTGATGAGTTTTGCGAGAGACTTCTAAGAGAAGCAAAGGTAGCTGTAGTTCCTGGAAGCGCTTTTGGTAGTGGCGGAGAAGGGTATATAAGGATTTCCTATTGTTATAGTATGAATCAGTTGATACTGGCTTTAGATTTGATGGAGAAGTGGATTAGGGATTTAAGAAAAGCAAATAAAGATAAAAAGTGTTATGAAAATTAAAATTTCATAACACTTTAATTTTATTGGAAACTCCATCTCACATGCATTCGATGGAGTAAGTAACACTTAGCCAAATATAAAATTTGGAGTGTTACTTAGCTTTGTATAAGTTCGAAGGACCAAATCAAAGGTTTGGATTCTTACTTATACTCTGCATAAGTTCCACTGACTAAATCAGAGATTTAGAGTGTCACTTAACTACGTCATCCATGGAGTATAGGCCTTTTGATTTGTCATGAACGAATTCACAGGCTTTTAGGGCTCCTAGAGCAAACACTTCCCTGGAAATAGCTGAGTGTTTTATTTCGATAACTTCACCCACGCCAGCGAAAATAACTTCGTGGTCACCTACGATATTTCCACCACGGATAGCGTGAATTCCAATTTCTTTATGCTCTCTCTTTGCTATACCATCTCTACCACAAGTAAAAGTTGTGTCTTCATCTATGGAATTTTTAATTGTGTTTGCAAGAAGTAATGCAGTTCCACTTGG
>DAMAVY010000164.1:0-6987 GCA_032077725.1 Clostridium sp.
TAGAATTTAGTTATCATGGTACATTTAAGTAGAACAAAAATAAGCTAGAGTAAGGATCATTGCGTAAAGTGCTGGAGGATGGGAAGTAGCCTCCAGACGAAAAGCGAAAAGCTTGCGGTATTGGTTCTGCGTCCGCTAGGAGGAATTAAAATGAAAGAAATGTATCAACAAGAAAAAGAAAGAATTTTTGACCGTTCATTAAAGTTTGACACAAAGACTGTGGTTCTAATGGGTATATTAATTGCAATGCAAATAATATTATCTAGGTTTTTGTCACTGGCTGCATGGAATTTTAAAGTAGGCTTTGGCTTTATTCCTGTAGTACTAGCAGCAATGTTACTTGGACCCATAAAGGGCGGTATAGTAGGTGCTGCATCAGATTTCATAGGTGCTATATTGTTTCCATTAGGCGCTTATTTTCCTGGTTTTACCTTAACTGCTTTTTTAACAGGGATGATTTATGGGATTTTACTACACAAGAAACAATCAGTTATTAACATTATTATAGCAGTAGGGATTACAGAATTTATACTTAGTCTTTTGCTAAACTCACTTTGGATATCTATGCTTTATGGTGCACCATTTCTAGCACTTTTATCTACTCGTATCCTACAGTGTTTTGTTTTGGCTCCCGTTGAATTTTTAACAATAGGAATGCTTTCAAAGTTACTATTACCAAGATTAAGAATGGAGCCTATGTAGGCTGATAATATAAAAAATGGCTTTCGCAAAATGAATCTATTTTGCGAAAGCCATTTCCATATTTAAAATTATTATTTTACTTCTATTTTTCCATCTTCAATAATTTCATTTGCAACCCATCTTGCAACTTTTCCAGTGATAGTTATACAGTGATTTTTTCTTTCTGGACTTTTAAAGTTATCTCCAGCCCACTGTTTTGTTATTATTCTACAACAAGTTGCTTTGTACTCATTTATTATGTAGTCATGTAGTCTTTTAGCTTTTTCAAACATCTTATCGTCCATAGGTTCACCTTGAACTCTACCATAAACCATGCCTAGAGCCATTTGTCCACCAGAAACTGCACCACATAGACACCCTGCTTTACCCATTCCTATAGGAAATCCACTTGCAAGTTTAACGATGTCTTCGCCGTATGGTTTACCTAAAAATTCATTAATTGTTTGTAAAACTGCTTCACTACAAAAATATGTACCACTTCTAAAAAGTTCTTCTGCATTAGCTTGGACTTTATCAAGAAGTTCGTCCTTTGTAAAATCCTTTGTATTAACTAGTTCCACTTTTTATTCCCCCTTGATTTTAAATATGCTCTATATCCACAATTCGATTATAGGATAGGTAATTTTAATTTGCCAATAGACAAATCTGATAGATAAATATTATCTATTGATATATTAAATACATGGAAGTTTGAAAGCAAAAAATAATAAAGAATGTTATAATATTAGCGGAAAATAGAAATTATAGTAATTTACAAAACGAGGGGGAAAAACTCATGGGAAAAATTATAAAAAAATGTCCAGTTCCAATAGTTGGACTTATGTTAGGACTAGCAGCAACAGGTAATTTAGTTCAATCTTATGGAGAAGGATATCGTAGTATATTCGGTATATTATCAGCAATATTACTTCTTTTAATGATTGAAAAAATAATAAAATATCCTGAAGGTGTGGCAGAAGCATTGGGAAATCCAGTAGTAGCCAGTGTATTTCCAACACTTTCTATGGGAGTAATGCTACTTTCAACTTATTTAAAGCCATACGCTCCATCATCAGCTTTTGCAATGTGGATAATAGGAATTGGACTACACGTTTTATTAATTCTATGGTTCACAAGGAATTTTGTAGCTGATTTTAAAATTAAAAATGTATTTCCATCTTGGTTTATAGTATATGTTGGTATAGCTGTTGTCAGCGTAACTGCACCTGCTTTTAAAATGCCAAGTGTAGGACAAGTAGCCTTTTGGTTTGGATTTATAACTTACCTGTTACTCTTACCAGTAGTTATTTATAGAGTTGTAAAGGTTAAGGAGATGCCTAAACCAACACTACCAACTCTTGCAATATTTGCAGCACCAGCAAGCCTTCTACTCGCTGGATATATAAATTCATTCGGAACAAAAAATATGGCAATGGTTTGGTTTTTGGGAGTATTATCAATTATTATGTATGTAATTGTAATATTAATGCTATTTCAACTTTTAAGATTAAAATTTTATCCAAGTTACTCTGCTTTCACTTTCCCATTAGTAATAAGTGGTATAGCAATGAAGCTAACAAATGGATTCTTAATCAAATCTGGACAAGGTATTCCAGCTTTAAAATATTTAGTAAAATTCCAAGAAGTAGTAGCTGTAATAATAACGTTATATGTATTAGTTAGATATATACAATTTATAACAGCTAAAGAGACTGCTAAAATTAACTTAAACAGTAGTCAAATAAAACAGTAATCGCAAAAAGTAGAAATCACTAATCATTAAAAAACAGCAATGATAAAAAAAGCTAAAAATATTGAGACCACTGAAAAAGATATTATTTTTCAGTGGTCTCTGTTTTATTAGCTTTTTAATTATTTAATTGTTACTATACCTTCTCCATATTTTTCCCCATCATTAGAATTAGTAAATACCACCTTATATTTTCCTGGTGTATCTAACTTCACTTCCGTGGCTAAGATATTCCATTCTTCACTTACTAGTTGATCAAAGATATCATATACATTATCGGTATCTCCATCCTGCTTATAGATAGTTACTCTCACGGTAGTCTCTTTAGAAATTGTTAAAGTTTCAAGACGTGCATAAAAAGTACCAGGTGAAAAAGTATCAGAAGCATCAATAGGATTTACCTCATCATCTGTATCAGCACAAAATATAACCTGACCTGTTTTTATATTAGCCAAATCCGAAATAATAGAATTAGAGATGTCCAGCTTGCCAGTAGTAAGCATATATACTCCTAGAGCACTGTTAGTTATTGAGGCTAAAAGACCAATAATACACAATACTATACCTGCAATAGCCAACTTCCTTTTTGGGCTAGTGCGGCTATAAACGCCTAAAACTAATCCTATAATGGTTAAAGGAACCCCTAAAATAGGTAAAAGCCAAACTAATAACCCAATAAGGCCCAAAACTAAGGATGCAATAGCTTCACCATTCTTGTTTCCTAGCTTAGTTTCCAAAATTAATCCTCCTTAAAATCAGTTAGGCACATAATACCACAAATGGGACAACATACCTATTACATACTTATTCACTAAAATGTCAAAAAATCCTTCATGTGGAGAAAAAATAAGAAGAGTTGCTGCTTTAACGTATTTCTCCATAAAATCTTCACATTTTTTTAGTAAGGTAACAATAGATAAAACCTTTGGCAGTTCTAGTGGAAAACTCAATTGCTGTGGTTTAAATAAAACAAACAATGGTAATACTAAAGCGACAAATAAGACTAATAATTAATTTATAAAAACTATTGACAGGATAAATGATAAGTATTATTATTTACATATAGACACCCCCCAGGGGGGTGGGTGTATAAAATAAATGATACCTGAAGGGAGATAATATTATGAAAAAGAAAATATCGATCGAGGGAATGAGCTGCGGCCATTGCGTAAACCATGTTAAAGAGGCTCTTAGCGAAATAACAGGAGTTACAAGTGTAGATGTAAGTTTAGAATCTAAATCTGCAGTTATAGAAGGATCAATCGCTGTAACTAATGAAATTATAAAAGCAGCTATAGATGAAGTTGGCTATGAAGTAGTTGGAATAGAAGAACTATAATTTTGAATAGTGGAGAGTTGAAAGTGTAAAATGGAAGGTTATGGAATAAACTCCATAGGAGTTTGATATTTTATAATTCAACTTTGATGAATTATCACCTAAACTTTCAACTCTCAACTCTCACTAAATTCGGAGGTAACATAATGGAAATGAATAACGAAAAGAAACAGGCTATGCAAGCTTTGAAAATATCTAAGGGTCAAATAGAGGCAACTATTAAAATGCTAGAAGAAGGGCGATATTGTGCTGACGTGTCAAATCAAATAATTGCTGCACAATCGCTTTTAAAAAAAGCTAATATGCTGATTTTAAAGCAACATATGAATCATTGTGTTAAAGAAGCCTTTTTAAGTGACAATGGAGACGAAAAAATAGACGAAATCATAGGGCTTTTATCAAAAATTATGGGTAAGTAATAGTAAGCCATAAAAATTCTTCTTCATGCAAAGATAAGTGTTAGAAAGCAAAATATGATTAAGAAACTCTAAAGGAAAATTAAAATTGTTAGGGGTGAAAGATTATGACAACTAAGTCATTTAAAATAGAGGGTATGACTTGTGCAGCCTGCGCTAAGGCTGTGGAAAGAGTTACTAAAAAGATGGATGGAGTTAGTGAAGCTAATGTTAATCTAGCTACAGAGAAGCTTAGTATAAGTTTTGATGAGACAAAAGTTTCTATAGAAGATATTCAAAGTGCAATAGAAAAAGCTGGGTATAAGGCCATAAGTGATGCAGTTCATAAAACTATGAAAATAGAGGGTATGACTTGTGCTGCTTGTTCTAAGGCTGTGGAAAGAGTTACCAAAAAGCTGGATGGAGTTACTGAGGCTAGTGTTAATTTAGCTACTGAAAAGCTTACTATTACCTTTGAAGCTTCAAAGGTTAGGGTTTCAGATATAAAGAAGGTAATAGAAAAGGCTGGCTATAAAGCTATAGAAGAGGAAACATCAGTAGACACTGATAAAGAGAGAAAAGATAAGGAAATAAAACTGTTATGGAAGAAGTTTATTATAGCTGCCATTTTTACAGTGCCACTTCTCTATATATCCATGGGACATATGATTGGATTTCCTCTTCCAGAGATAATTGACCCGATGATGAATCCAGTAACTTTTGCATTAACTCAATTACTTTTAACTATACCGGTACTTATTGCTGGTAATAGATATTATAGAGTTGGCTTTAAAACCTTGCTTAAAGGAAATCCTAACATGGATTCTCTTATTGCTATAGGCACATCGGCAGCAGTTCTCTATGGCATCTTTGCAACAATTAAGATTATAGGTGGAGATACAGAGTACACTATGGACTTATATTATGAGTCGGCAGCAGTAATAATTACCTTAATTACTCTAGGTAAATATATGGAATCTGTTTCTAAGGGGAAATCTTCAGAAGCTATTAAAAAGCTTATGGGACTTGCACCCAAAACCGCAGTAGTTATTAAGGAAGGCGTTGAAACAGTAATTTCAATAGATGAAGTTGAAGTAGGGGATGTAATAGTAGTTAAACCCGGTGAAAAGATGCCTGTAGATGGTGAAGTGGTAGAAGGAATAACCTCTGTGGATGAATCCATGCTTACTGGTGAAAGTATACCCGTAGAAAAAAGCATAGGTGATAAAATCATCGGTGCAAGTATAAATAAAAACGGTACTATAAAATATAAAACAACTAAAGTAGGTAAAGATACAGCTCTATCTCAAATTATAAAGCTTGTAGAAGAAGCTCAAGGATCTAAAGCACCAATTGCAAAGTTAGCAGACATTATTGCAGGATATTTTGTTCCAATAGTTATAGGTCTAGCAATTATATCTGGACTTGCATGGTATATTTCCGGGGAAAGTGCCGTATTCTCTCTTACCATATTTATTTCTGTTCTAGTAATCGCTTGCCCATGTGCACTAGGTCTTGCTACACCAACAGCAATCATGGTGGGTACAGGAAAGGGAGCAGAACATGGAGTGCTAATAAAAAGTGGTGTGGCACTAGAAACTGCCCATGAAGTGCAAACTATTGTATTTGATAAAACAGGTACAATAACAGAAGGTAAACCAAAGGTTACAGATATAGTTGTAATAGGTGACATTACTGAAAATGAACTCTTAAGGATTGCGGCTTCAGCAGAAAAGGGCTCAGAGCATCCACTTGGAGAAGCTATTGTAAAGGGTGCTGAAGAAAGAGAATTAGATCTTATAAAACTTGACTTTTTTAAAGCAATACCTGGACATGGAATTGAAGTTAGAATAGAAGATAAAAATATTCTACTTGGAAATAGAAAACTTATGGATGAAAATAAGATTTCTTTAGAAACCTTAGAAATAACCTGTGATAAGTTAGCGGTGGAAGGTAAAACTCCAATGTATATTGCTATAGAAAATACAATTGTAGGTATTATAGCAGTTGCTGATACTGTTAAAGAAAGCAGCAAGAGGGCAATAGAAAAACTTCATGAAATGGGTATAGAAGTAGCTATGATTACAGGAGATAATAAAAAAGCAGCAAAAGCTATAGGAAGGGTTGTAGGAATAGATAGGATTCTAGCAGAAGTATTACCTCAGGATAAAGCAAGTGAAGTTAAAAAACTTCAAGGAGAAGGTAAAAAAGTAGCTATGGTTGGAGATGGAATTAATGATGCCCCAGCTCTAGCCCAGGCAGATATAGGTATAGCTATAGGTTCTGGAACAGATGTAGCAATGGAATCAGCAGACATAGTTCTAATGAAAAGCGACCTAATGGACGTTATAACAGCTGTTAAGTTAAGTAAAAGAACTATAAGAAATATAAAGCAAAACTTATTCTGGGCATTTGGATATAACATTATAGGAATCCCCTTTGCCATGGGAATCTTCCATATCTTTGGGGGTCCACTATTAAATCCTATGATAGCAGGAGCAGCCATGAGCTTAAGCTCCGTGTCAGTAGTTTCCAATGCACTAAGATTAAAAAGGTTTACTTCTTAAACTATGGGGTGTGGCTAAAATCTTATAGATAATGCATTAAAATAGTTATAGATTTAGATAATAGGCAGAACCGTCAAAGGATGGTTCTGCCTATTATTATATATATATATATATTCTAAAAGGTTTTTAATGTAGTGACTATTATATCAGCAAATATTGCCAGGATTCGAGAAACATATGTATCTATGAAAAATAATCTTGTGGAAAAATGTATAATAAGAATGTATAATATTAATAAATAAAAATTTAATGCAAGGA
>DAMAVY010000165.1:0-6951 GCA_032077725.1 Clostridium sp.
AAATATTTTTTGCTACCCCGCAGATCCAAGTTTTAATATGACACTGTCCTTTATATCTGCCAATTCCTAAATAAACTCTATAGAAGGTTTCTTGGGTTAGCTCCTCAGCTAAATCGGTATCGTAATTGGTTAATTTCATTAGAAATCTATAAATATCATCATGGTATTTTTTATATAATTCATCAAATTGTTGAATAGTTTCATCTTCTTGCACTGTTACACCTCCTTTTTACTCATCTGCTATATTAGTTGCAATAAAAAAAGAAAAGTTACATTCTTGGAAAAATATAATTTAGGCTACTTTTTTTCAACAGCATAATCGGTACTATACGCGGCAATATATACAAAACTATTTGATAATCTTAAAGCCATTGTACTCATTTTCATTTTTCCCCCATAATATTTATTTTAAAAAAATTTTGAACTTTTGTAAATAATTAGTAAACGCTTAATTAAATTAAGCGCAATGTTTGTTAAATTAACTTAAGTATAAATTTCATTTAATAAAACTTCCCGCAAAGATTAAACATAAGCGAGGGCTAATATAATTAAAGAATTAAGTTTCAAAACTGAAGTTAATTAATTATGCAAAATTTCACACGAGAGGTGAGGAGTTATTTTTAGGAAAAGGCTGTAGAGATTTGATCCACCCCTCCTCATAAGAAAAGGTCAACAATCGCATAGTTTATACGATTGTTGACCTTCATCGCTTTCTTTTAAAATTTTTCTATTACACTCCAAAGCTAGTTGTATAACTTTTAAGTGCTTACTATTCTCTATTCTTTTTCTATAACTACTCATACTTCAATATTGCTTATATATTTTTCTAAACAAGAAAATGAGTTATTAATAACATAATAATTAAAGGAATCAGTAATACAATATAACTTAATATATTTTTCCTACCTGTAATTGCATTTTGTTTTAAATAATTTTCTTTGATATTCTCTCGTTGTACAAATAACGAAGATATTATACATATTAACATTCCCGCCACAAAAATACCAAAGAGTACTCCTGATACTGGCTTCTTGAATACAATAAATAATAACATTATTATCAATACCATTATTTCTATAGAAAGACCTACCCACATTACTTTTTTCATTATCATTTCACATCCTTCTAGTTTCTAAAATACTAACATTTTCCAAATGCTGGTTCTTTCATTATTAAAAGCTACTTTTGCACCAACAAAAGCCCATCTAACCCATGATACAGCTATAATAGCAGCTGTATCCATGACTGATCTTAATTCCTATTTGTTTCATAAAGTATTTCTTTAGTTACTTCTTATATAATTGCTTAAAGTATAGTTAATATTAAACCCCCATGCAGTTCTAATAGTCTTTTTATACTTTTTTATGATTTAATATTCTTCTATTCTTCCACGTCATTTATCATACTCACCAATGACCACTTTGATTAATGATTAATTATAAAGAAAATTATTTCTTAATTTTAATTTTATAAAAAGAAACTATCTTTGTGAATTATTTAAAATCACATATAAATAAAGATTGTCTACATAAATTACTTCTTTTTATTGTTTATAAAGCTAAATAGATATAGAAATGCTTCCAATTGCCCAATCATTAGACATATCATCGGAAATACAATTGAAAATTTATACTTTAATGATAATGCTATTATTGTGACAGAAGTAATTAATATTAAAACCTGCATTATAGCATAACTTACAAGTTTAATCTTCTTATCCATAAATCCTCCTTAAAAACAAGACATAATGCAGTAATAACTGAAGTTGTTGAAATTCCAAGAGAATCTCCAACGATAGTTGCAACTGCTGTAATTTCCAAATTGCTTACTGCCATAGAAAAACTTATTTTCATTATCTTAGCAACTACCTATATTTGACCATATGATAGTGCAACAACTAGTCCTACTCCGGCTACAACAATTGCCGTTGCTACCAAAGCTTTCTTCTACCCTGTATATCCTCCATCAACATACTCCATTTCATCTCTGTCAATATCTACAAAGCTGTTTGGTAATTGTAATACAAATGTACTCATTCTCTATTTCCCCTTATATATATATAAGTAAAGTTCCTCATTAGATAATATACAAACACATATCCAATATTAGGAACTTTACTACAATATATTTTACAGTAAAATTTTACGATAACTCATTCTTTTTATTATCTATGCCTAAACAAATAACCCAAAATATTACATATAAAACTGTAAAAAGCCCTATTATTGTCGTACGCATAGTAGCTGTAAATACAGAATTTGAACATACATAAGCCAATGTGCTATTTCCAAATACAACTGCAACAACATGCTCTGTACCCTCTGTTTTCTTACCATTTTTTAAATGCTTTTTTTTATAGAAAATTTGTGATAATAACACAAAAATATATGGGATTAACATAATTATTACTAAATCCATACTATAACTCCTTTACATATAATTCAAATCATCACTATTCTGCTCTACTGATAAAACTTTTTTTAAAATTATATTTATTCTCAAACAGAAAATAGGTTAAATGTGTTATTATTAATTCTCAAACTAAACGTTCCTTTACTCTTCATATACCAAAGTGCTTGTGCTCCTGCATTTAGATATCGTCCGCCTAAATATATCAATGTTGCTCCAGATAATACAGATATAACTGCCCCTATCCAACCTAAAGGAGCTACTCACCCTTGGCTTCCACTATATCTAGCTCATTCATCAATATATCCCATTTACTCTCTGTCAATATCAACTAAGCAGTTTGGTAATCTTAAAGCCATTGTACTCATTTTTATTTTTCCCCCATAATATTTATTTTAGAATAATTTTAAACTTTTGTAAATAGTTAACAAATACTTAATTAATTTGCGCGAAATGCTTATTAACCTTTCCAGGGATTGCTCCATATTCCGATTGAAGTAATCCTCCTACCACTAGAGAGATACCTCGTCATCTATATGTATTCTTGGTCTATCACTGGATGGTAGCATTGTTTCAATAATTAAATCTTATTTTTTGTTTGTTATTGTCCCTATTAAACTTCCATCTTGAAGTACCATTCCCGTTGTTACTGGTGTACAGTAATTTCATTTAAGATATATACCTTCAAGTAAACCTCCACTTTCATACATTTCATAAACACATCTGCTACTATATTTTCTTCCTCTTTCATAACAAACACAGTATAGGAGTCACCCTTTAACTTTAGAGATTGATGTTATTAATAATTTACCCCTCTTAAACATAATACATTGGCACCTCCTTTTATTTTTTTCCTCCTGTGCACAAAAAGAAAGGACGGTAAGCATAAACTCACCGTCCCCTGATAAGGTATCAATATTTTCTTTTTCAAACCTAATTTCTACACCTATATCCTTAAGTTCCCTTGCTGATTCAAAACAATAGCTGTGTTCCTTTCAAATCTTGAGGTTGATTTAGTTATTATGAAATCTATTTTTTTGCAAATCCTAAGTACATATATTAGATTTATTCATGATAATAAGAGTGAAATCCCCGCAAACCCGCATATTTACAACAAATATTTAAAATTTTATATAGTTAACTATTTTCATAGTTAAAATTTTCTATATCGAAATAATTATATAGTTAAAATTTTCCATATATAACTATTTCCAACCTTTCCACACATCTGGCAAAATCCTACGGTTTCCTGTTTCCCATTTCTAACAATCTGTGTTTATAGTACTTTCTGATTCTCAAAATCCTTTTTATCCTTATGACGAATTACAATCGAGTTTGAATCATGAAATGGAATACCTTTAAATACTTCTTTTAATTTCAGACAAAATGTAACTGGCACTTCTCGTTCTTTCAATGTTTTACCTTTCTAGCTATTACTGATATGGCTACAATTACTGCACAGCCGATACCGTAGCAGATAATGTCTTTGATATCAAATACCGAACCAATCAGTACTCTTAAGAAAGTATTATTCTGAAGTCTCAATACTTCCACCACATTAAAATATTGCAAAACCTCTACTCCTGCTGCAAATACAAATATATAAAGTGGCATCAGCATCATTTTGTCTGGATTAAATATTCTGATAAAACAATACAAAACCATAACTACTAGCACGTCACCTATATATGGACGTACAAAATCATCGTGTACATATAGGGCTATTAATGCTTCTATAATAAGCAATAGGATAAAACACGCTGCATAATGCGATCTCTTTATTCGCATTCTTTTTTCCATTCCACACGGTATTCGTCAAAACCTGTGTCCTGATTTGTTTGTCTGTCAATGTCATCTATTCTACTTTTTCTTATCATTTCTAACTCCTTAAATGTATTTGGAAACAAATAAATCCCTTTCACCATTGTACCATAAGATACAAGTGAAAGTAATTTTAAATAAAAGCAATAGCTCCATTGCTTCTCTAGAGCTGGCTCTTTCCGAATTTCTTCACAGATTTTCTGCCACTCAGAAATGTGTACCAAAGAGCCTCTTTTCATTGCAGTGTTTTCTACCTCCTTTTCAAAATCATCTTTTTTTATTTCTTCAAATCTGCTTTTGAACAAAGTATAAAGGTCATAATGATTTTTTCCGCTTCTATAGTAATTTTATTTACTCTGGCAACATGCAGACTATAATGTGCTTAATGTTCTTCACCTTCAGGAAAGATTTCTTCATAGGGTCCATTACAAGTCAATGTCAAGTCTTTTTTCACTACTCTAGCATTTTCAATTATGGAATTCATATTATAATTAAATAATCTATTAAGATATGCTCTTTATCTTGTTATGATATACTTCATCCATCGCATCCATGAAACATTTCGACATTGTCATTTCCCTCTCTTTCGATTTTTTTAAAAAAATGAAGTAGGGTCCGTAGGTCGTTTAAATTGGCCTAAAAACTCTGCATCTTTGTGTTAGAATTTATATTTTTCATATTTAAGATTATGCTTAATTGTATCTTTGAAATTCTAAAAATCAGCCCCTTTTACTTATTTCATCTGCAATTAATGATTCAGAAATATTCATCCCATCAATTATCTTTTGAAAACGCTTGTATTGAGGTGCTTTCATTTCCTGTTTTATTTGACCCGTTTCACACTTACTTATCACAGACTCTACCGGTTTAAGAGCATCGATCAATTCTTCTTTCGAATATCGCTCTATCTCTCTATCCTCTGTAATTAGAGCCTCTGAGATATACATCACCTTTATTCTGTTCTTAAGAAGAGTGTGTTGAGAAGTCCCTTCCGCAACTTTAGGATGTATCTTTTCACATTTACTAATGGTAGATAATACAACTTGTAGAGCGTGTGAAACTTCATCTTTTGTATATTTTCTCATGCATTTTACCTCATGACTTTCTGCTTTACAGATTTTATTTCAATCACAAAAGAGATGTTATTTCATTTAGCTCAAATAAACTAAACTAATAATCCCTCATTTTTCTGAAGAACTACTATGTCATCTATATTTTTGCCCTTTTTTTGCTCAAAAATTGATTGGAGCCACAACATCTTGTGGTTCAACCCTACTTTTTGCCCTCAGAACCACATTTCGTCATCAGAACTAC
Organism: Clostridium sp.; assembly: GCA_032077725.1. Lineage (GTDB taxonomy): Bacteria > Bacillota > Clostridia > Clostridiales > Clostridiaceae > Clostridium_J. The sequence continues at coordinate 5,545 of DAMAVY010000165.1, forward strand.
CGTCTCCACGTGTGTTTTGGCAGTTAAATGATAATAATACGCATAATTATTGAAGTAGACCCAGGGGTCTATTCTGCATAAGGAGGGGGTCGTTTTCCAATAGATTAGCACAAGGAATTCTGGTGCAAATCCATTCAGATCATTTCTTTTACAATAGCCTCTGGCGGAATCTCGTAAAATGCCCAAAAATTTTGTTATGCAATTATAACCCCAACCTTTATATCGCAATAATCTAATTTCTTTCTTTTGTTCATCTGTCATCTTTACATACCTACTTGGCAAATAGTAATCTAGTAATTACTGTAAATTAAATATTTGTCACGAAGTTGTTTATTCTTTTTCATTTAAATCTATTTTTATAATTTACACATTATTCCATCATATCACTTCTACCATGAAAAAAGTCATATAAAATTTGTATACCATAAGCTTGGGTCTCTAATAGCATAACCAGTCTCATAATCTAGAAATAAATTAAAAGACTGGTGTTATGTTTTAACACATAACACCAGTCTACTTCTATTTCTTTAATTGATTTACTAGGGTATCTGATACTGAACCAATACCACCTATTTTAAGAAATAATTTACTACTGCATCAGGTAAAACAGCACTTCCACCTAAAGCATAAACGTTCTTTATGTTACTACCTAAATAAGGTTTATAACTAATATAGTTATTATCATCAACTAATAAAATTAGAGCACAACATTTACTTGCTAATACACTTCCTGCTAATGCATCTGGAAAATTATTAGCTGATGTCAATACTATAGAATCCATAGAAACAGAATTAAATTCTCCAAGAACAGCTTCACAAGTCTTATATCTATCTTGTCCACCAAGTCTTATAACATCATACTTAGTCTTTAGATAATTTTCAGTAGCAGTTGAAATAACTCCAGTTCCTCCAATAATGTACACAGTGCTAGGTTCTAAGTTATCCACTAATGTTTTTGTTTCTGCAATAATATCTTTCTCAGACAGGATAATTGGATTTTGATTCCCTGCAGATATAGAAGAAACAGACAAAGCATCAGCATAACTACAGCTGGAAGCTAAGAAGACAGTATCGCCTTTACTAGGATTTAAATCATTAATAATAGCTTGGTTAGTTGCATATCTATCTATACCGCCAAGTCTTTTAATATTGTTAAATCCTTTCTGATTTAAAGATGATATAAAGGAGCTATCTATTACACCTTCACCACCAACTATTACTACTTGACCATCTTTCTCTAAATTGCTATAAACAAAATCTAAAACTTTTGAACTAGCTGGAGCTGTCTTTTCAACTAATAAAATTGGAGCATCATATTTTCTAGACAGTGAACTTGCAGATAAAGAGTCTGGAAAATCTAATCCACTAGCAAGTATAACACCTTTCATCTTTTGACCCTTTAATTGC
>DAMAVY010000166.1:0-6945 GCA_032077725.1 Clostridium sp.
AACTATTGATTTAGCATGACCTATATGTAAATACCCATTAGGTTCAGGTGGAAAACGAGTAATTATACTTTGGTGTTTATTACTCTGTAAGTCATCCACCACTATTCTTTTAATAAAGTTTGAAGATGTATTTCCTACATTTTCTCCCATAATAATCACTTCCTCATTCTGTTATAAAATTGTATTCACTTTAATTTACATTCATTATTAAATTATACCCCATAATTCCTTTGTATACCAGCACTTAAATCTTGAACTTTCAACATCAATAATGGTGTAAGTTCTTCTCTGTGTATTACATACTGAAGATGAAGTGCTCTAGTTAGCGCTACATAAAGAAGTTTCTTATCTAAGCTATTGTCACCATAATTATTTTCATCGCAATCATAAACAATAGTTGCATCAAATTCTAATCCCTTAGTCATATAACTTGGTATAATTAAATTTGATATATCTAGGGTTCTTTGATTATCGCTTATTATATCCCAATGATTTTTAGACTTCTTTTTAAGCCTTTTATGTAGCTCTTCACACTCCTCATAAGTTTTACAAATTACAGCTATAGTCTTTTTATTTTTACTATATACCTCTTCAACTATAGAATCTATAACTTCTATCTCATCATCTTTACTCGTAGTTTTAATAGTTTTAGGTACATCTCCATGTCTTAAAATTGGTACTGCAGGCACTATGTTTAACTCCTGCTTTTCTAGTACTCTATTGGCAAACTCTATTATCTCAACAGTAGATCTATAACTTTGAGTTAGTGTAATATAAGTTGCATCCTCATTAAACACCTTTTCTATTAATGCTTCCCAGGAATTTATTCCTTTGTAGTTATATATTCCTTGTCCTAAATCTCCCACTATGGTCATAGAGTTATTCTTTGATATCTCTTTTAGTACATAAAATTGTAGAAGACTATAATCTTGAGCTTCATCTATTACAGTGTGAATATAATTTTCTTCACCGATTCCTTCTAATTTTATTTGTAAATAAGTTAAAGCTGTAAGATCATCACAATCAAGCTTTTTATTAGCTAAATTATTATTTATTTCTTCTCTCATATAATTTAGTAATTTATTAGGTATGCAATTATTTGTTATTGATTCAAAAACTTCTTGGTCGTTGTATAAATCCACATAGCTATTTAAAACATTTATTTTTTTCCAATTAGTGAAAAATTCTTTTAAAGCTTTAGTCCCTTTAGTCTTTAAAGAACCTATAATCTTATCTCTTTCATCATAGATGACAATTATCTCTTTTCTTTTTTCTTCCTCAGAAACTCCAACTTTGTTTTTTATATCTTTAATCTTGAAAAAATATGTATCCTCAATCTTCTTCTTAACTTCTTCTAATCTATTCTTTAATTTACTCTTAAAATACTTATTTATCTCATCTTTTCTTTTATTTATAGGAAGCTTCTCTAAATCCTTCAAATAAAGACGTTTAACTTCCTTAGCTGTAAATAGTGTGTATTCATCAACTAATATATCTTCTACCTCTGCACTCTTAATTTCTAAATATCTTATAAATCTATCCATTATTTTTTTATAAGTTATTGTCCCCTTTATCTTACTTGAGGTTGTAATATATTTGATTTTTTCTTCATCATTACATTCCATAATAAAGGCCAATTTCTTATCCTTAGTTATTATCTTTTCCTTTGTATTTAAAATTTTAATGCAGAGTTCTTCAAATGTAGCTTGATTTACATTGCTTACCCCAAGGTTTGGAAGTATTTCTGAAATATAATCTAGAAACAACTCATTTGGCGCCACAACTAATATGTTTTTATTATTCATTTCATCCCCGTAGGTATAAACCAAATATGCAAGTCTATGAAGTGCCACTGTAGTCTTTCCTGACCCTGCTGACCCTTGGATTATTATAGGCTTATTTTTATATGCTCGAATAATTTCATTTTGTTCTCTTTGAATAGTTGTTACTACATCCTTTAACTTCTTATTCATATTTTGTTCTAGGTTTAATTTTAAGAATTCATCAACTAATTCCTCGCCATCTCCACCGGTTGGAACTATTAATTCATTAACACCTTCATCAAAAATGTTTGCTATATTTCCATCCTTCACTTGAAACTTTCTTTTTAGTAGTAGCTCTCCTTTAATCTCACCCATAGGAGCTTTATAGGATGCTGGTCCGAAGGTTCCACTATAATATAAGTTTGCAAGAGGTGCTCTCCAATCAATGACAACTTCTTCATTTTTAGTTTCGTCTATAAGTCCAAACTTACCAATATAAAAACTTTCTACATCCCTTAGCTTTTCTTCAAAATCAATTCTAGCGAAATAAGGATTATCCTTACTTTCATTATATTTATGTAAATCTTTATTAGTAAAATCTTGAACATTTTGAGCTAAAATCAGTTCTGTACTAAAAGTTCCACGGGAAGCCTTTTTAAGTGCTGCTACCTTTGTCTCATATTCCTTAGATTTCTTCTCAATCCTTATGAGTTGCTCAGTAACCCATTCTTTAGTACTATCAAATTTTCTTAATTCAAAAGCTGTTTCTTTTTCATTAATTGGCATGATGATCACCCCTTTTTCTTCAATTATGTATTATATAAGTAATACTGTATATAAGAATACTTATTTTTACAGCATAGAAATACAAAGGAAGAACCTATTCTAGTATAGATTCTTCCTTTTTTCTTAAAATTAAGTCATCTTTTATTTTATATTTTAAAAGTTATTTCTTCAAGTCTTTTCACTAAATTTTCTTCTATCTGAGTCTAAATGTTTTTGGCGCAAACCTATAGATTGCAGATAGCGCTATGGCCACATAAATCACAGTAACTATTATTATTCCCAGACTAAAGATATAAGTCGTAGCATCAAGTTGTAAACACATATAGCAAATTCCATAGGTTAATGTATTTATTATACTAAACAAAATACTTTTCACTTCTAATTGAGCTGTATACGGCTGTATTATATAATACAAAAACAAATTATGGATTGAAAAAAAACAAGATAGACAAAGTATACTAAGCATCATTGGAATTATACTAGCCATATCTCCTCCATATCCTGATGAGATCATAAGTGAACTTAATAATATACATATAGCCAAAGCCGGCATAAGATTAATAGCTATTACTTTCTTAACTCTTATTGTAAAATTAGATAATATAATTTTAGGATCTCTATAATATCCATATCTTAAAAGACTAACATCACAGTTATAAAACATAGCCTTACAAATCCTTTTGCTAGTAGACATTATATACATTATGAAAACCCAAAATGAAGCAGTACTATAAATTGTCTTAAGCACTAATTCATTTATTTCGGGCTTAATAAATATAACTCCCATAACAACAATAGTAATCACTGCAATAATTATCACATAAAACTTTGCAGTTCCTAGTAATAACTTTCTATGTCTATTAAAAAATATTGCATTTAAATACTCATAGCCTTCTTTATCCTTATATTTATCTGACTTTAAATCCTCCTGTTTAATGTTTTTCTCATTTATTTTAACATCGCCAAAGGTAATATCTGAACTAACTACATCATCTTTAAATAAAGCATTCTTTGTAATAATCAAATTACCTATATCATGATAGCTGTTGTATTTAATTGTATAAATAAAACTCAATAATCCAAGAATCATTATGAATATTAAGCCTGTCCCACTATAAAAAAACTTCCCAAAACCTATGGTGATTCCTATATAAGGTAATAGATAAGCAGCTATAAGATTTATTATTACTAAAGAAATGGCAAACCAATTCTTGGTAGCAAGAAGGCAATTTGTTTTATCAAATATAAATAATTCAATAGCTTCTCCCAAGAATCTCATAGCTATAAATTCGAGAAGTAATATCATGCCCTTTATAGGGGAAAATATTATAACTATTATAGGAATGAAATTCACAAAACACATAAGCCTTTTATAAATACAACCACTAACAAAATATTCTTTAGGCTGCACCTTCATAAGCCTAATCATGTTAAATGCATCTTTAGGATGCTCCGTAACACTTAAATTGTTAAGAGGGCCTATGACAAAGCTAAGAAAGAAAAATATGTGTAATGATGTAGACACGAAATCTCCATTGTTCCTTACTATAAACTTAGCGGGTAGTATTACCATTAACCCCATATATATAGCCTTTTTCAGAAATCCCCATAAGAAGTTTAAAACTGCACTTATTATTCCGATGATTAACTTTCCATTAGTTTCTCTATAAATACTATCAGGAATTTTCTTTCCAATAAGAGGTAGCTTTTTCAAAGAATAAATAAAGCTATTTGCCGTCTCTGCAAAAGAAAATTTATAGGTATTAACGAAGGTTTTATTCATGTTCTTCCTCCTTAAGAATATCTACTATATTTTCTTCAAATTTAGGGCTCTTTAAAATTTCCTGAGGTATTTGTTCTAATACTCCATTATTAAGAACTACAATTTCATCACATAAATCTGTAGCCAATTGCAATATATGAGTGGAGAAAATTATTATATGTTCACTTTTTATTTTCTTTAATAAATTCTTTATCTCTAGGGCAACTATTACATCAAAAGAACTAAGCGGCTCATCTAGTAAAATTACCGGTGGTCTTGTTATTAAAAAGCATAATAGTTGAAGTTTGTTTTTCATTCCGTGAGAGTATCCTTTAATAAGTCTAAACCTGTCATCCTCTTCAATTTTAATAATATTAAAGTATTCATCTATAGATCTTAAATCCTGAATTTTATCCTTATTTATATCTATGTAAAACTTAAGAAATTCATAGCCTGTTAAAAATTCTGGAAGAACAGGATCAGCAAATGCATATCCAATCTTTGAATAATCTAATTTAATGTTTTCTACTCCTAGCTCTTCGAGAGTTATACTCCCACCGTCACATTTTAATTCACCACTAATACAGTTAAATAATGTAGTCTTTCCTGCACCATTACGTCCCAAAAGCCCATAGATATTTCCCTTTTCAAAATCCATAGAAGCACCTTTTAGAACCTTCTTATTTCCGAAACCCTTTTCTATGCTTCTTATAATTAATTTCATATTTACACCTCTCACCCTTATTTAGTACAGTTTAGCCCTTGTATATATTTACTATTTTATCATATGTGACTATATTGTTATAGTTTTTTACATTGTCATACCATATCTAGCACAAAACCGCCTATGGCGAAATAATTTTCTGCAATAGGCGGTTTTTTATTAATTTGAATTTATAACCTTTGTTCTAAAAACATTCTATTCTAAGAATTCATCATCATATTCTTCTAAATAGGAGTGTTTTTCTCCATCCTTTTGCCATCCAATTATTGCATCAAGATTTACATTTTCAGCAGCCTTAAAGATAGATTTATCTACATCCTTAAAAGATTTCTTCATTTCTTTAATCATATCTTTTATTTCATGTCTCTTACTTCCAATTTTCTTAGCCGATACCATGCAAGCACAGTTAAGTGGCCATATGCCGCTGTTTTGTATGAAGTTTTCTATATAGCTTTCCTCTACAAAGTAAAGTGGACGTATAAGCTCTAAACCTTTAAAGTTAGATGCTTTTAACTTTGGAAGCATAGTTTTAAAGGTTCCTCCATAAAGCACATTGAGCATAGTAGTTTCAATAACATCATTGAAGTGATGCCCTAGTGCTAGTTTATTACATCCAAGCCTCTCAGCTTCAGAGTACAATGCTCCTCTTCTCATTCTTGCACACATATAACATGGATAATCCTTAGCTATTTCATCAATAACATCAAATATCTTAGATTCAAATATATGTATAGGTATATTTAAATAATTACAATTATCTATTAAAAGTTCTTTAATTTGTGGATGATAACCTGGATCCATAGCAATAAATTCAACTTCGAAGTTAACCTGCCCATGACGCTTTAATTCTTGGAATAGTTTTGCCATTATTATACTATCTTTACCTCCAGATATCCCAACGGCAATTCTATCTCCTTCTTCTACTAAATTATACTGTTTTATAGCTTTTATAAACTTAGACCATACTGATTTTCTGTATCTTTTTACCAAGCTGCGTTCTATCTCTTCTAAAGGCTTTCTTTCATTAAAAGGAACCAAAATCTCACAGCCTTCTCCTGCTATATCACTCATCTATATCACCCCATCAAATTTATATTAAAAATTCTTGCCTATGTATTAACATTTAATAATGTTGCACTTTAAAACTTACCATGATATTATAACACCTTTATATATTTTTGTCTTGTGAGCCTTCTAACTCAGAAACATCTTATTTCTAAAACTTCTAGATCTAAATACGCACTTCTTTTACACTTTGTTGTAACTAATTTCTCCTCATTGAATATTATAAATAAATAAGTAAGATTTAGGGAGATGAAATTTACTAATGAATACCTATAATGTGAATGCCAGGCAAGGGCTTGCATGTAGAGATCTCTACCTTGATGAAAATTATATCAGTTTTTTTATTCAATACGACGGAGACCTTACAAGTGAGCTTAGGGAAATAGATTATGCTTGTGCTTATAGAATATCCCCTGTAGCATATATAGTTTCTGTTAGAAGCGACAGATCCATAGAATTTTTCAACAATTTTAAAGGAATATTGAATTTAGATGTAAGCTTTCCATATACTCTATCTGCAATTCAACCCGTAAATGCCGCTAATATACCCCAATTCCATAGTGAAATTTCTTTAGGTCTAAAGGGAAGTGGAACTGTGGTTGGGGTTATAGATACAGGTATTGATTATTTGAATCCTCAATTCCTAAATGATGATAATACATCCAGAATAATTGCGATTTGGGACCAAACAATACAAAGTGATAAACCCTATAATGAGCAAGCCTTTTATGGAACAGTATATAGCCAAGATGAAATCAATAAAGCTATTAGCGCTTCACTATCTGGAGGCAATCCCTATGACATTGTTCCCTCAAGAGACCTAATAGGTCATGGTACAAATATGG
>DAMAVY010000167.1:0-6944 GCA_032077725.1 Clostridium sp.
GACCATTTACTATAACTGCAACTACTATAGAAAGAATTATTGCTATACTCTTATTTTTCTTTGAGAAAAACTTATATACTACGGAAAAGGCTGCCATAGTTAAAGCCATAGTTACCATAGTTATAAGGTGTACTGGTACAGTAAGTGGAAACCCACTGGTAAAGGCTGTTAAAAAATGTCCTAGGGCCCCAACAACAGCTCCATAAATTGGACCAAGCATAATTGCTGCCAAAAATGCTGGCAGCGAGTCGAAGGCAATGGTTCCCATAACTTTTATGTTAGCTCCTATAAAACAAAGAGCTATAAAAAATGCTGACAATACTACTTTTTTCGTTTTCATCTTAATTCCTCCAATTTTATTTGAGTAAAACTATGGATCCTCTTCAAATCCATGGTTTTACCCTCTTATTTAGATATTTTTAATCAACGTTAAATTTATTTAATGTTTTATTTTTGTAATTCTAATTCTCTTACTACCTCTTTAGCATCATAAAATACATTATCATACTTTAATATTTTCTTTTGAATAATAAAAGTATATATACCTTCATCCAGTGCTGCTTTTATTTTTTCTTCCGTTCCCCCTGTAATTCCACTATCCTTAAGAAGTATTGCGGTAGCGTTATATTCCCTTATAAAAGCTCTGTTTAGATCGTAGCTAATAGGCCCTTTCATAGCAATTATATCTTCTATATTAACCTTTAAATCCAAACATTCCATAAGAACTTTCATGGATGGAAGAACTCTATGTATCATCCTATTAGGTAATCCTAAATCTAAAATTCTATTTAAATTTCTGCTTCCTGTAGTATTTAATATATTTCCTTCAATATTTTTTAAATGAGAATAAAGTTCCTCGTAGGTTTCTACAATTATAACCTTATCTTCATTTGTAAACTTTTCTACTACACCTTTTCTTTCTAATCTTATATATTTTATAGAAGTCTCTCTGCATACCTTCATCAAATTTTCACTAACTTCTATGGCATAGGGATGGGAAGTATCAATGACAACCCACACTTTATTTTCTACAAATAGCCTTTGCATTTCCTCACAATTTAAGGGTTTATCATTTAATACTTTATACCTATAATCCTTTAAAAGCTCTCCACCATAAGATGTTGCCGTAGAAACCAAAATATCATCAGTATATTTATTTAATTCTTTAAGCATCTCTCTGCCTTCAGTGGTCCCTGCAATAAGACAAATCATATTTTATCACCCCATTGTTTCTAATTACAAATTATATTTATCACTATATCCTCTGTTTTTGCACTAATTACAAATTATATTTATCACTATATCCTCTTGGAGTTATAAATTTCCCATCTTTTATATAACTTTTACTATTTCCTATAATTACTGTAGAGAACATATCTACTACTTCTTCATTAAAATCATCTAGAGTAAATAAGTATAGCTCTTGTCCATCTCTTAAAGCATTTTTAGCCACGGCTATTGGAGCTTTACCACCTCTAAATTTTCTTATTATATCAATACATTCTCTTAAGTAATGGGGTCTTCCATTGCTTCTTGGATTATAAAGTGATATTACGAAATCTCCTTCTGCTGCAAGGGCTACTCTCTTTTTTATAAGTTCATATGGGGTCATAAGATCGCTTAGACTTATATTACAGTTATCATGCATAAGTGGAGCTCCTGCTACTGAGGCTGCAGAAGATGAAGCTGTAACCCCTGGTATTATTTCTACTTCTTCATTTTCCCTAAGTTCTAATATAAGTCCTGCCATTCCATATATTCCTGGGTCTCCGGTACTTATTATAGCTACAATATTATTTGATGCAAGTTCTAAAGCCCTTCTGCATCTCTCCAGTTCACCCTTCATACCAGTTGATACCACTTCTTTTCCTTCAAGTAAAGGACTTATAAATTCTATATATTTTGTATATCCTACAATGATATTACTTTCTAGAATAGCCTGCTTTGCTTTTAATGTGATATGTTCTAGGCCTCCTGGACCAATTCCTACTACATATAATTTCCCCAAGGTCTACACTCCCTTTCCTATTGCTAAGGTCATCCCTTGAAGTTTCATTTTGTGAACTTCAAGTTTTCCTCCTGCAAGCTCTACCACTGGCTCACATACACCCCTTATACCTAAGGTTTTTTCTACGAAGATGCTTCCTTCATATTTATCCTCAATTTCTTTTATTTCTTCTATTTTAAATATCTTCATTTCACAACCCAAGTATTTTGAAAGTTTTATTATAGCTTTTTCATCTTTTTTAATCTCCACAGTAGCAATGGATTTTATAGCTCTTTCATCTATGTTGCATTCTTTTAAAGTATTAATTACTTTTTCCTTCATAGTCTCTATAGGGTAGTCCCTTTTACATCCAATACCAAGTATTATGTTTTTTCTTATAAGTTTTAAACTCTTAGCAGTGTGTTTTAAGCTCTTAGCAGCTTTGCTGGTTACATATACTATTCCTCTACATTCACTTAACTCAGATGTATAACCTGGTGGACAAGGAATTGTACCTTCTTCATCGTAAAACCCAACTTTCTCTCCATTAACTAGTAGAGAAGCTATAGTTTTAGCATCCAAAAGGCTATCTATTATAAGATTATTTGAAGCCGCTATCATGTCTGGTGCCATAATACCTAAATTATCTGTAGCTGTTGTTATTATAGGCTGTGCTTTTAGTATATCTGCTATTTCTTCTGTAAGTTTATTTCCACCACCTAAGTGGCCACTTAAAAGACTTATTACAAACTTTCCTGAATTATCAATAACTATCACCGCTGGATCCACATCTTTCGTTTTTATGTAGGGTGCTATGGCTCTTACAGCTATCCCAGTTGAAGTTATAAATACCACTGCTTCATAATTCTCAAAGGAAGCTTTTACAGCCTTTTTGAAATCAAATTCTTCAGTGTTATTTTTAGAGTATAATTGTATATTAAAGCTATCCCTCAACTTTTCCGCTAAAACATCTCCACCTTTAGTTATTGACACAACTGCAATCTTCCTCACAAATCACACCTCACAATCCTCACTTCTCAACTTTCAACTTTCAACTTTCAACTTTCAACTCTCCACTAATTAAGCTCTCAACTTTCAACTCTCCACTAACCAAGCTCTCAACTTTTAACTAAATTGTCCATTGTCAATTGTCCAATGTCAATTCTCAAAGAACTCCTTCCCTAAACATATGCGTAAAGCCCTTATCATATAAAAAACTCTTATCATACTGAGTATCTATAAATTCACCTACAAGTATTTGCGCACATTTTGTTATGTTAGCTTCTTTTACCTTTTCAGATATATCATCTAAGGTTCCTATTATAATTCTTTCATCTTCCCAAGTAGCTCTTTCAACTACAGCTATAGGAACATTTTTACCATAACCCTTTCTTAACTTTTCCACTACTTTATCTATCATACTTATAGATAAGAATATAGCCATTGATGCACCTGTTCCTGCTAGTTTTTCTAGATTTTCCCCCTCTGGCACTGGGGTTCTTCCCTCAACTCTTGTAAGTATTAATGTTTGAGATACTCCTGGAAGTGTAAATTCTTTTTTTATAGATGCAGCTGCGGCAAAACAGGAGCTAACTCCTGGCACAACTTCATAACTAATATTGCATTTATTTAGCTCATCCATTTGCTCTTGTATGGCTCCGTACATGGAAGGATCTCCCGTATGAAGTCTTACTACCATTTTCCCTTCTTTAACAGATTTTTTTATAACCTCTATAACCTGATCTAATGTCATAGATGCTGAATTGTGAATTTCTACAGATTTCTTGCAATAATCCATGTGATCACTACTAACTAACGACCCTGCATATATTACCACATCAGCTTCTTCAATTATCTTTCTTCCCTTAACAGTAATAAGATCTACGTCTCCTGGCCCTGCTCCTATAAAATAAACATCTTTCTTATTTTTCATTTCTACAGCCTCCCCATTTTAAAAATCAAATAATTTTATGTGCTATTATAAGTGACATATAGTCTTTATTTTTCAGTATTTCTTCTCTATCTTTTATTACTTCCTGGCCTTCTCTATAAGCTCTTTTTACATATATATATTCATAGCCCTTGTCCTGCAAAAAATCAAGGACAGTTTCTTCATTGTTATATACCTTCATTATAACTATATACTTTTGGTCTTTTATAAAGTCAAGTCTTGTGGAGGGTATTATAAGAAGGGGCTCATCTCCTATGACTAGTGCCTCTCCTGCAATGCTTGCAGCTGCGCAAAAGGAAGTTATACCTGGCACTGTTTCTGCTAAATATCCTTTTTCATTTATGTATTTTAAAAGATAAATATAAGTACTGTATACAAAAGGATCTCCTATAGTTAAAAACACTACATCTATTCCCTTTTTAAGCTTTCCTTCTATAATTTCAAAAGCTTCATAAATCTTTGCTTCTTGCTCATTTCCACCCATAGGGAAATGCTTTACTACCACTTCTGTGTCGTCTTTTACAAAGGCTTTAACTGTATTTAAAGCAGCACTTTCACCACTTTCTTTAGGAGCAGGTGCTACTATGAATTTAGCATTTTCTATTACTCTTAAAGCTTTTAGGGTAATTAATTCTGCACTTCCAGGTCCTACCCCTACTCCATATAACTTAGCCATTTTCCTCTACTCCTTTTATTTCATATATTACATTTAATCCATGTAATCCATGTAATTCATGTATTTTATGGATTTTATGGATCAAAGGCTTTACTTTCTTCCTTCAATAATAAATATTGGATTATTTCCAAATAACATGTAAGTTTCTCCCTTGGTTTTACTAATAGAAACCTGGGTACAACAAACCTTATATCCAAGCTTCTTTAAAGCATCCATTGCCTTGTATAAATTATTTATGGTTATAAAGTTTAAAACCATCTTTCCACCAGGGAGTAATTTTTTACCGTATTCTTCTATAATATCTTCAATATCTCCGCCACTTCCCCCTATAAATATGCTATGAAAAGAATAATTTATATCCCTTATAACTTCCATAGCACTCCCTTCCATGAGAGTTAAATTACTTATATTAAACTTATTTATATTTTCCTTTATAGTTCCTATTGCATCCTTATCTTTTTCTATAGCAATGACTTTCCCTAAAGGACAAAACTTTGCACCTTGGATACTTATAGAGCCTGTGCCTGCTCCTATATCTAATACACAGGAATCTTCTTTTAACTCCAGCTTTGCAATGCTTAGTATCCTTATTTCTTCTTTTGTCATGGGGCACTGCCCTCTTACAAATTCCTCATCTTTTATAAAATGTAGTTCTTTTTTTACAGCTTCCTCTTCTCTTTCTACTATCATTATAGAAAGTCCCTGGAATTTTTTATGTATAATATCTTCTGCTCTTCCGCATTCTATTCTTTCATCTTCATAGGACAAATTTTCTCCTACATATATATGTGGATTTAATCCATTTTCTAAAAGCGTTTCTGCTAAAACCTCTGGAGAGTTTTTGCTATCTGTAAGCCAAATACTTAATTTATTTTGAAGAACTCCCTTAATGAACCTTTCTTCTCTACCATGAAGACTTCCTAGAAATGCATTTTGCCAAGGCTTATTAAGCTTTGAAGTTAAATATTGAAAGGAAGTAATTCCCGGTACTACCTCAATTTCTCCATGATAGTTTTCTTTTATATAATTAGTTATTCCATAGAATAATGGATCTCCCGAAGCTACCACTGCAATATTTTTATCCGAGTTTCCATTTAAATACTGAGTAACTTCTACTAATTTATTAACTATAATCTTTTTTCCATCTACGAAATCCAGTGAATCTATGGCTCTTTTAAATCCTATTATTTCATCTGAATTTTCCAATATTTTTATTGCATTGGAAATTATATAATCCTTATTTCCTGGACCTATTCCTACTATGTAAACCACAAAAGCATCTCCTCTTTTTTTACTCAATGCTAGCAAGATCTTTCTCCATGCTATACATAATTACCTTAGGTTTTACTTTTCCATAGGTGTATATCTCAATTCTACTTTGAACTTTTTTTGCAATACTCCCATAAAGTTTATATTCATCTTCTACAGTAATAAGGGGAGCTTTTTCTATTACTCTAATTGCTCCTTCTGTAGTTTTCTCATTATAAACTTCCTGAATAATTTCACTTGGATATCCCATTAAAGCAAGTTCCAAGGCTAATACTTCCAATCTTACATCACAAACTCTGCTATGAGTATTAAAACATCCTGCAGCAATTTTGGAAACCTTGCCTATATGTCCTATTAGGGTAATATCATATATTTCATTTTCAATACAAGCTTCTATAGCTTTTCCTACATAGTTTGAAATTAAAACCATGGCATTTTCATCAAGACCAAGAGACTTTCCTTTTGTTTCTCCCATATTTCCAAATACCAGTATAAGCTTTTTAAGCCCTTTCGCTGCCTTTTGTCTTATTTCAAGTTCAATGGAAGCAATTATTGCATCTTCTGACATAGGCATCACAATTCCTGAGGTACCTAAAATTGATATCCCACCTACTATATTTAATCTTGGATTAAAGGTCTTCTTTGCAATTTCTTCTCCCGTTGGTACAAATATGGTTATTTCCACACCGGAATCCTTAGGGAGTACTTCTTTTACTTCACTCTCTATCATCCCTCTAGGAACTGGGTTTATGGCAGGCTCTCCACATTTTACATAAAGCCCTTCTCCCATAACTACTCCTACGCCTTTACCACCCTTTAAGGTATATCCAAAATCTCTTTTTTCAGCCCTCGCCCATATTTCTGCTCCACTAGTTACATCAATATCATCTCCACCATCCTTTATAACACAGCATTCCACATAGTTTTCTCCTCTTACTATGTTTTCTATGGGGATTGAAAGTTTAATACCCTTTGGAGTATCTATAGTTATTTCTGCAATGTCACTACTTTCATACAGGCACAAGGTAGC
Source organism: Clostridium sp. (assembly GCA_032077725.1). Taxonomy (GTDB): domain Bacteria; phylum Bacillota; class Clostridia; order Clostridiales; family Clostridiaceae; genus Clostridium_J. The sequence continues at coordinate 6,914 of DAMAVY010000167.1, forward strand.
TGCTTTCGCTGCCGCTGCTGCGCAAGACCCT
>DAMAVY010000168.1:0-6894 GCA_032077725.1 Clostridium sp.
CATCTCTATATAATAAAAGAGTTATACCTCCAAGTATCTCTGATCTCGGTTTTTGGAAAGCTTCAATTGAACTTGTAGTAAGCTGAATTATATTTAATCCTTGTTTTAAAGCAAACTCTTCACTTATTTCATTGCCACCAATTTGTTTCCATGGTCCTCCATTCAAGCTAATTTCATAGGAATTTGTCCTATAAAACCCATCTTTACAATCTTCATAAAAAGCATCTTTAGACGATGTCACTGATTTTTCTAATTGCAATCTTATAGATGAAGTATCATCTATAATTTTACACTTTCCATCTTCTCCACAAACCCCGATTCCCTTGTTTTTTGTCGTAATTTCCTTGGTTTTTATCGTAATTTCCTTGCCATATTGATATTCATCAGCTAAGGGCTTAGAAGTTTTTCCATCTAATATATTAATTTTATCTAGCCAGTTATTATTTAAGTCCTTGCTAGTTTTTTTAAAAGAAACTACTAAATAATTTTCTTCTTTCTTATCTCCATCTTCTACTGTTATTTTAAATACATTGGTTCCCCCAGCAGCTTTTATAAAATTGTCCAGATTTCCATTTTTTTCAAGGCTGCAAAAGGGATTATTTTCTATATTTGCAACTAGTTTATTTTTGTCATTAAATTTATAGCCCTTATCATAGTTGATAGATAAATTTGTTTTAGATTTATTCTCTGGATCTGTCATATCCTCAATAGTAATTTTTGCTGTATTTGATTTTCTAGTACCTGTGATTCTTAAAAATCCAATAAGTCCACTAGAAAGATTAGAATAATAAACATTATCTGTACCTTCTATCTTAGTGGCTTGTGAAGCATTCCATGAAATTGAATTCTGCATCCCCATCCCACATGCTACTATTAAACTGGTTAACTCTGTAGATTTACTAGATTCTTCATCTTTAGCAAAGGCTTTAACAGGTATTGTTGTTATAACAAGACACATTACGCATAAATATACGATAAATCTTTTTATTTTATTCATTTTTCCCCCAAATAAAAGATGATCAAAGAATTCTTTAACCATCTGTAAAATATTTTTATTTACTAATTTTACCAAGTTTCTGATACTGCGCCATAATCAAAAAAAATTGTCATACCATCTGTTAATGAAACGTTACTAGCATATAAATTTGATTTTACTCCATTTACATATAAAGTCCATGTATCACCAATCCAAGTATGAGTGCCATCAGGATTTTGAACAGTACCTTTATCTACAGTTGTCATTCCATCGAAGTAAAGAAAGTAGATTCCTGGCTTGCCAGCACTTGGCTTTAAATCCCAATTATAGCTAATAGCAGCTTCTGTATTTGGATAATTAGTATCAAGTAACGGAGTTACCTCTTCTGCTCCCTGGCTCATATAGTATTGATTATAAGCAAAAATTAAAGTATCAGCTGTAGTTGGTGTCTTTATACCTTCGGTAGCATAATTAGTATAGGGTTGTGTGCTATATAAGTGATCTGAATTTATTGAATTCAATTTAGATTTTAAATCATCAAGATTTACTGTTTCATTAATATAAGTCTCTCCATTCGCCTTAATCTGGACATTAACAGTTTCATTAGCATTTGCAAAGGCATTTATATTTGCATTTACATTAATAGCTAAGGTCATAACTAAAACTAAAAGAAAACCAAAAAACTTTTTCATTTTTTTATTCATTATAATCCTCCCCATTCTTTTATCCCCTGAACACAACATTTATCTTGTCATTTTAATTCATTATAGTCATAGCCACCCGTAAAACGGGTGGCTTGCACTGTGACTATAAGCATTTTGCGTTCCACCCGCATAGCAGGTGGTTTTCTTAAAACTAATAAAAGTATTTGTTACCTTCTTATCATTTTTTATAAATTTAATTACTTGTTAAAATACTTTTATCCCCTAACTTTACCAAGTTTCAGATACTGTACCATAATCAAAAGTAATTGTCATACCATCTGTTAATGAAATGTTACTAGCATATGAATTTGATTTTACTCCATTTACATAGAAAGTCCATGCCTTACCAGTCCAAGTATGAGTACCATCAGGATTCTGAACAGTACCATTATCTACAGTTGTCATTCCATCGAAGTAAATAAAGTAAATTCCTGGGTTTCCTTTGAAAGGTTTTAAATCCCAATTATAACTTATAGCAGTTTCTGTATTAGGATAATTTGTATCAAGTAATGGAGTTACCTCTTCAGACCCTTGACTCATATAAAATTTATTATATGCAAAAATCATAGCATCAGCAGTTGTTGGTGTCTTTATTCCCTTAGTTGCATAATCAGTATAAGGCTGTGTACTATATAAATGATCTGTACCCATGGCCTTTAATTTAGCTTGTAAATCATCAAGATTTACTGTTTCATTAATATAAGTATCTCCTGACACCTGAATTTGAACATTAACTGTTTCCTTAGTATCCGCAAATGCAAAAGTATTTGCATTGATAGCTAGTGTCATAGCTAACACTAAAATGAAACTAAAAAGTTTTTTGATTTTTTTACTCATGATAATCCTCCCCAAATTTTTATTATCCCCAAACACAACATTTGTTTTGTCAGTTTATTTATCATAATAAAAGTATTTGAAAAATGTGATGAATTTTACCAAGACCTCCATCCCCCCTTATTTCAGCATGAATAAGTCCCAATTTATCAATCATTTTATTTTAGTCAACTTTTCTGCACAATAATTAAGCTTTTTCCTGCTCATTTTGGAAAAATGGGCGTAAAAAATAAACATCTGTTATGCCTTCAGATATCCATGCTCTTTAATTGGTAAAACTTGCACAGTGAAATCTATTGATTTACCTTACTGTTGTGTTCTGACTTAGGTTCATCCTACTTAAAGCACCTTCCCAGTTTTTACACCAGTGGCATTTTGCTTTGTTCGTCACCCTTACAGTAGGGATTAACTGTGTGGGAATTGCACCCACTTCCTTAACGAATTTTCCTCGTTATAAAATAAATCAATGATTACGATTAAATTTTTATTATGATTGGTAGTCTTACATATATATTTAAATTATGTAAATTGAACCACCATTACAACTTGGATTATAGTCATATTCCCCCATGTTGTCAACCCCAAATATCAATATTTGTTATATTATATACATATTCCCTTATAATTGCATTTTTAACTATATATTAAAAACCCCTATTAAAATATTATTCAAAAAAAATAACACTAGAACTATTTAGCTTTATTTTTATTTACCAATACACCATATTAATTCATAGAGGATATTACATCTATTTAATTAAATGAAAAAAACGCCGCTAAATCACTTTAGCGACGTTTTTGTTTTTTTAAATCTTATTTAGCAAGTTCTTTGTTTGATGGAAGAATTACTTCAACCTCAGAGTGTGGACGAGGGATAACGTGAACTGATACTAATTCTCCAACTCTTTGTGCAGCAGCAGCTCCAGCATCTGTAGCAGCTTTAACAGCTCCAACGTCACCTCTAACCATAACAGTTACAAGTCCGCCTCCAACATATTCTTTACCTATTAAATATACGTTAGCTGCTTTAACCATAGCGTCAGCTGCCTCTATTGATCCTACTAAACCTTTTGTTTCTATCATTCCTAATGCATCATATTTCATTTTATAATCCTCCTAAATATTTTTTAATTTTATATTATAATTTTTTATTATAACCATATTTTTGTTACTTTTTACTTAACTATTGTTATTTTTGATTTTGAGTTAATGCCCATTGCATTAGCTTCCTCGATATCAAGATGGCATTCAAGTTTTGAAGCATCATTAGCTCTAATAGCTACGTTGCTGTATATTCCGCCTCTTAAATCATCAAACTTTATTGATACTATATTTCCATCACAAACTCCTAAATTTTTAGCATCTTCAGGTGTCATATGAATATGTCTTTGTGCAACTACTAAACCTTCTTCGATTTGAACAGATCCTTTTGGTCCTACTAATGTAATTCCAGGTGTTCTGCTTAAATCTCCAGACAATCTTACATTTGGTACTGCACCAAGTTTAATACAATCTCCAGCTAATACTTCAACCTGAGTCTTGCTTCTTACAGGTCCAAGAATTCTAACTTTTTCAATTGCACCTTTTGGTCCACATACTGTTACAATTTCCTTACATGCATATTGTCCAGGTTGAGACAAATCTTTAAGTTTTGTTAACTTGTAATCTTTACCAAAAAGGCATTCTAAATCTTTTTGTGAAAGATGCACATGTCTATTAGAAACTCCTACTGGAATCTCAGATGAATTTCCCTGAACTTCAGTATTTTGTCCGCTGCTCTTCACAGTTTCTAGTATAAGTTTTAATACTGCTTCACAATTATCCATTAGTTAGCCCCTTTCATAGCGGCAACTATTTGGTTAACAAGCTTTAAAAGATCTTCATTGCTTGCGTTTTCACTACAACATTCAGTACTTGTAGCGCATTCATTTGCTTTATTTAAAACTGCTGCAGCTGCTGCAATTTGAGCTGGACTCATATTCATAGATTGACATTGAGTACCATGACAGTTTTCTGCAGTTTTTATACAGTTGAAAGTTGGGTCATTAGATGCTATTGTTGCGCAATCTTTTAAACCATAAGCAACTCTCTTGATGTTTATAAGGTGTTCAGGAGTAACATTTTCAGATACTGAACTTCCACCCCATGTACCACAACCTAAAGTAAATGAAGGGTTAAGACCTGTACTTGCACCTGTTCCACCTTGTGTTCCACCAGTGTTAACAAGAATACGAGAAGCTGGCTTTCTAGCAAACTTCATAACTATATCTCTATCTTCAGTGTGTAAACTCATTGTGTGACCTATTCCGTTTTGAAGTAACTCAATACTTAATTCACATGCTTCATGCCAATCTTTTACTGTATAGAATGCAAGAACTGATGTAAGTTTTTCATATGATAATGGATTACCTTCGCCTACTCCGTTTTGCTTTCCTATAAGTACTTTAGTTCCTTCTGGAATTGTAATTCCTGCACCACTTGCAATAACTTGTGGACTTCTTCCAACGAACTTAGCATTCATAGCATGTCCGTTTTTGAATAACAGCTTACAAACTTTATTAGTTTCTTCTTCTGTCATGAAATATCCACCTTGTTTTGTAAACTCTTGAACAACTTTATCGTGATTACATTCTTCACAGATTATTGATTGTTCTGAAGCACAAATTGTACCATAATCAAAAGTCTTACTTGCAATAATATTTCTAACAGCTTGCTCTACATTAGCAGTTCTTTCGATGTATGCTGGAGAATTTCCTGCACCAACACCAATAGCTGGTTTTCCTGAGCTATAAGCAGCTTTAACCATTCCTGGACCGCCTGTAGCTATTATTATAGCAACTTCTTTACATGTCATTAACTCATTTGTAGCTCCAATTGATGGAATAGTTACGCTGCTTATGATGTTCTCTGGTGCTCCAGCTTCAATAGCTGCATCCCTCATTAACTCAGCTGCTTTGATTGTACATTTTGCAGCAGCTGGATGTGGTGAGAACACAATAGCATTACGAGATTTAATTGAAATCATAGCCTTGAAAATTGCAGTAGACGTTGGGTTTGTTGAAGGTACTATACCCATAACTAAACCAACTGGCTCAGCGATCTCTATAAGCTTTTTAATCTCATCTTCTTTGATTATACCTATAGTTTTCATATCTTTTATTGAGTTATATAGTACAGTAGCTGCTAAATGGTTTTTGAAAGTTTTATCTTCAACTTTACCAAAACCTGTCTCTTCAACTGCCATTTGTGCTAGACAAGCAGCATGCTCCTCTGCAACTCTAACCATATTACGCAAAATTTTATCTATTTGCTCTTCAGTGTAGTCAGCAATTTTATTAGCTGCTATTTTTCCAAGTCTAGCAAGGTTTCTTGCTTCTTGTATTGAACGTAAATCTTTATCAAAATTTTCCACTAATCATACTTCCCTTCGTAAACTTACATTATCTAATTTTTCTCGTAATATAATTTAAATTTCGCAATTAATAAATTTTTATCAGCTTTTGAAATTACTCTGCCTGTAATTACAAAATCTTTATACTCACGAGCTAGATTTCTCAGTTTTACAACTTTTAACTTAGATAATATCAAAATAGTTTTTTCTAATCCATTTTTACTAACTAAATTATCCACATCATCTTTGTGTAGATTGTCTAAATTCACTTTATGTAGTTTATCTAAATCAGTTGCTAAGGCATCTTTATTTCCATTGCCCTTATCTTCAGTTTCTTCTACATCGTTACTTTGATTTTCTTTGTCCCTATCTTCAGTTTCTTCTATATCTTCATCAGATGACAAAACTTCTATATTTTCAACTTTAGAATTAGGTCCAATTATACTTTCCAAATCCTCATGAGGACGTGGGATTACATGCTCTGAAACTAAAGATTCTTGATTAAGTTTTATAACAGCTGCTACTCCAGCTTCTACTGCCGCTTTTACTGCACCTACATCACCTGTAACTGCAATTGTAACAAGACCGCCGCCTACATAAGTCTTTTCAATAATACTTACATCTGCTGATTTCACCATTGTATCGACAGCCTCAACAGCAGCAAGTAATCCTTTTGTTTCTATTAAGCCAAGTGCTTGCATAGGTCAATCCTCCTAGTCTTCTATAAAAGATCTGCCCAGTTAGCTGGATATGTTGTGTAGAATACCCTTGCTTTGTCTGGGGAACCCCAAACTACTTTAGAACCTGATGGCACGAACAACACATCTCCAGGATAAGCTGTATATGTCTTTCCATTGATTTCAACTGTTAGAGTTCCCTCAATAACATAATCAATCTCTTCGTAAGTTAATTCCCACTCGAATTTTGAATTTTCAATAACTAAAAATCCAGCACTCATTTTTGATTCTTCCTTACTTACTAGTTCTTGG
>DAMAVY010000169.1:0-6891 GCA_032077725.1 Clostridium sp.
GAAAACGCCGCCGTTATTACATTGCTGTCATTCTGCAAAGCCTCAAGCAACCCTGCTTTCATGTGGCCGAAGTATTCTTCCATCACCAGACGGGCTTTCCCTTTCTCTGTGCTTGCAAAGCTCATGGAATGAGCGTTAAAGAAATTTGGGTATTGGGTTGCACCAGCGTTGACGCCCTCAAAGATCCAAGCCACATAATCGGGAAAGGAATTTGACTTCTTTCGGATTTTGTCAATGCGGAAAGTCACCTGCCATACGTCCTGTATGGTGGCAGCAATCAAATCTGCCTTAGATGGAAAATAATTGTAGATCGAACCCACCGAAACATTGCACTTTTCTGCAACGGCACGCATATTTAAGGATTGCAAACCATTTTCTGCGGTAAGCTCTCGGCACACCGTGAGAATTGCTTCCTTGGACGTAACAATTGAATTCATACTTTTCACATCCTCACACTGAATATTGTTTGTTATAGAACACTGTTAATTATAGAACATGGTTTTTTCTGTGTCAATAAAAGCAGAAGTGGGCGTTGATACATATTCCTGTATTATGTTATTATTTATATAATGCAAAAGGGTGGTCTAAACGATAAATAAAGCAGTTTTACCACAACTATATTTTAATTATTTAACTTAGTTTGTATCCATAAGAGTATACTAATACTAATATAGAATGAGAAATATTTAATATTGACTCAAGTTGTAACATAAGCCATAATGAAATAAGTAAAATGGTAGGAAGGTGAGAAAAAATGTTTGAAGCATTGACGGGAAATTCATATTTTTATTATTCCGCGGATATGGAATATCTATTTGCTGCTTTGGATATTCTGATAGGTTTGAATAAAAATCAGCGTATAAACGAAATCTATGGTGAAAATATGAAAAAAGAAGTTCCGGAAAAATATCCCTTGTTATTTGAGGTGTTCCACGCATTTTCTAAGGATAAGCAATTTGGTATTATTGAGCCTATCATTGATTTTGATTTAAGTAAGTTCTCATTGGATAACTACTGTGAAGAGCTACTACAGATGGATCGCGTGACATTTTTGACCTATTATACTGAAGCACTTCGCGAAGATATTGAAAAAGCATTGATATCAGAGGAAGAACTGCTTAAGTTTTACCATAAGTATCCAAAAATTTCAGTGAATTTTTTAGGACTTCAGATGCTATTTAAGAGTCCAGAGAGGTATATCAAAGCCTTTTTTGAGTTTGCAAAGTCACTGAAAAATGATGCTGCAGAAAGATTATTTAAGAAGCATGAAAAAGATATTAATAAGGAAATGAAGAGACTGAAGAAAAATTTGGAGACAATAGAGCCTTTGGCTCAATCTGAAAAAATTATGGGAAAGACATTCTACAACAGAGGACCATATGAGAAATTTATTTTCATGCCCTGTGAGTTTGGAACCATGCGTGCTTGTAGACTTTTTGGGAAGAACCAGTTCCTTTTTTATGATTTTCTGAGAGAAGAACCCTATGATTCTGAAAAGGTTTTGGTGGAGCAACTGAAAGTTATCTCGGACAGTACACGGTTGAATATTTTAAAGTTGCTAAAAACTAACAAGCATCTATGCGGAGCTGAGATTGCAACGCAAATGTCACTGGCGCCGTCTACGGTTTCACATCACATGGACCAACTTAAAAATTTTGGACTAGTTCATGAGGAGCCAGTAAAAAGTGCAAAATATTACAGCCTTAATGAGCCCAATATCAAAAACTGTTTAAAAACCTTAGAAAAAGTATTGCTTACCGAAGAAAAGAAATAAAAGAAAGCATAAATAATGAAAATTTAGAAAGCTTCTTATCTGTAGATATGCAGATAAGAAGCTTTTGTTATATAGAAAAGAAGTTCTTTGTATTTGACATAATTTTGATATTCGATTATAATCGAATTAGATACACGTGAAACATTAAAAGGGGGAAAGAAAATGAATCCGATAATCGAAGTAAAAGATTTAAGAAGGGAATATGTTGTGACAAAAGGTTGGATAAACCGTAAAAAAAGCATTGTAAAAGCCGTTGATGGTATTTCTTTCACAGTAAATAAAGGGGAAATATTTGGGCTACTTGGTCAAAACGGAGCAGGGAAAACCACAACTATAAAAATGTTGATTACGCTATTAGCACCTACCGAAGGAACGTGTAAGGTACTTGGGTATGATACTTTTGGTGAAGAAAAACAAATCCGTAAGAAAATTAATTTTATTTTTGGTGGAGAGATGGGTGTTTACAGAAGATTGTCAGGACGGGACAATTTGCTTTATTTTGCTGAACTCTATAAAATCCCATTGGGTATTGCAAAGAAACGTATTGTTGAAATTTTGGAATTAGTGGATTTAACAGATAAGGCAGATTTATTAGCGGAAACTTATTCTAAAGGAATGATACAGCGTCTACAGATTGCGAGAGGGCTGATAAATGAACCTGAAATCATTTTTATGGATGAACCGACAGTTGGTCTAGACCCACTGGGGGCGAGGATGCTTCGAGACATTATAAAGAAACTTAAAAGTGCTGGAAAGACTGTGCTACTTACTACTCACTATATGTACGAGGCGGACGAATTGTGTGACAGAATTGCTATTATAAACCACGGAAAAATGGTTGCGTTAGATACACCTGGAAACTTAAAAAAGATGGCAGAGGGAGGAAGCACCATGGAGGTGTGTGTAAAATATGCATCTAAAATGTTGGCTTCTGAAATAGAACAAGTACAGGGAGTTAAACATGTATCTATAGAGTCAGAAGAAGAAAATAAGCGGGTGACCATTCAGTATACTTCCGACGGAGACGTCAGCGCCATGCTGCTGCCAATTCTTCAGAAGGCGGGGATTATTTCCTTGGCTCAGAAGGAAGTTACATTAGAGGATGCTTACATTCAACTTGTGGAAAATTTATAATAAAGGAGAGCTTAAAAATGAATGTAATTTGGTGCACAATGAAACTTCAGATGAAAAATTCTTTCATCCGTCCTATGTTCCGATTCTGTTTACTGGCGAATCCAGTAATAAATACAATTTTCTTATATGAGATGTATCGAAATTCCGGGCAGGACAATTTTATTACTTATGTTATGTTGGGCGCAGGTCTTATGGGATTATGGAGTTGCATCTGTTTTTCTTCCGCAGGGGATATTAACAGAGAGCGTTACTCAGGAACATTGCCGCTGATATTTGCGACACCAACCAGCTTTGGACTGATTATTCTTGGAAAAGTCATGGGCAATACATTGATTTCTATTCTTACTATGGTGATTTCCTTTGTCACTGCTGAGATCTTAACAGGGGCACCTATTGGTATAGGAAGCCCAGTATATCTGGCTATTTCCCTTTTAATGGCAGTGATTTGTTTTTCTGTGGTGTCTGTATGTATTGCATATCTATTAACAGTTTCAAGAAAGACAGAACTTTATATGAATTTGATTGAAATTCCCATTACACTTTTGTGTGGTTTTACTTTTCCAGTAGAAATTCTTCCTGCTTGGGTTCAGTATATTTCTGATGCTCTAGCACCGACTTGGGTCGTAAAACTGATTCGAATGAGCATTGCCGGGGTTACGGATGTATCGGCTTTTCGTAATGATTTTTTCATTCTTAATTTTGTAACTGCTATATATGTTGTTGGGGCAGTAGTATTATATCGTGTCATTGAAAATCAAATACGTATCAAAGCAACATTGGAGGTGTGTTAGATGAAAAGATTTGTGGTGCAAGCATGGTTGAGTTTTAAGGGGCAACGTGCCGCTTTTAGCTTTGAAGAATTTATAACTCTTGATACATTGTATCCTCTTGTAACAATGATTTTTTATTGCCTGTTAGCAGCTTATTCCTTCAATACAACCAATTTGACAAAATGGGTAGTTGGTAATTCGTTTCTGCTATGCACAAATACCTGTATTTTTTCTTTGGGTCAAAGTTTCACTTCAGAGCGGTATTTTGGAAGACTACGTTCCATAATTGTATCCCCTATGAGTAAAATGGAAATCGTGCTTCATAAAGGGATGTTTCCATGTATTACGTGCATTGGAACAGTTTTTGTAGGTTTTTTTCTAGGAAGTTTGATTTTTGGGGTACCACTTACCAATGTAAATTGGGGTTTATTCATTTTGATTATGATAGTGGCAATGGTTTCAGCCACGGGATTTGGACTATTTATCTCCGTGTTTGGATTAATCACGGATCAGATGCATTTTATCTTGAATGTTGTTAGCTATCTGTTAATTCTCTTCTGCGGAGCGAATTTTCCTGTGAGTCAGCTACCGATGGCAGGTCAATTTATGTCAAAGATACTTCCCCTAACCAGGAGTATCCAGGCAGCAAATTTGCTCTTTGAAGGGGGCGGTAGGGCTGAGTTTACAAGACTTTTAATGGGCGAAATTTTAGTGGGATGTGTCTACTTTGCAATGGCATTTTTAATCATTAAATACGTGGAAAAAGTAGCCATCAAAAAGGCATCATTGGAGGTCTTTTAAAGAAGGAATCTTAATAATTAAACAGATGATTATAGGGAGCCAGTTGACGTGATATACATTCACTTTCACTGGCTTATTTTATTCTGAAAAATTCAGATGTAAGAAAGCATTATTTCATTTCTTATTTATTACCAGCGTATGTTTAAAATGTTCGTTTTTTATCAAATATAATCAAACTTAAATTTCACGAAAAAAGAACTATTTACATAATAACGATATACAAAATTTCTGTAAATGTGACAAAACTTGTTGATTCATATCTAAATTGGAGTTATTATTTACTATGTGTGTAATTTTTAGCTGTTTAGATTATACGGAACTTTATTGTAAAATATTAAATACCAACTGGAAACGTATACTATAGAAAAAAATCTTCAAAGAAGATTAAGAACAATGAAGATTTAAGGAGTTGTCAAAACAATAACTGTAATATAAAGGAGGAAATAAAAATGAAAAACAAATCAACAAAAGTGGAAAACAAATCAGTAAAAAAGAAAAACAAATCTATAAAAGTAAAGCTTTCCATAATGGTTTCCATATTAATTCTTGCATCCATTATACTTTCAGAATCCTATATAATTGTTAATGCTAAAAAGGCAATGATAAGTCAAATGAAATCAAATGGATTACAAATTGCTAAAAGTGTATCCTTGTCAGTACAAAATGGAGATGCAGTTTCACAAGCAGTAGAAGAACAATTGGAAGAACAAATATATACTGCATGTCAAGTAGTACTTAATATGCAGAATCCAAGCAATGAAGCTTTAACAAAATTAGCAGAAAAAATAGGAGTAACAGAAATAGCGTTAGCTGATAAAAATGGAGTAGTCCTATATTCAAATTTTCCAGGGAATTTAGGTTATACTTATAAGGAAGATTCTAAGTCAAAACAATTATTAACCACTGATACTTTAAGGATTAACGAAGAGATTACATTAAGTGATACTGATGATAAGTATTATAAATATGGATCAGCAACTTTAGATCACAAGGGTTTTGTACAAATTGGTATTGTGGCAGACAAAGTTATGGAACTTATTAATGAAAATTCAGCGCAAGCTTTTTTGGACAAACTAGATAAAACAGAAGTAGTTTATGCAGGAGTTTTTGATAAGGATTTAAAGACTATTTCACATACAGATATAAGCAAAGTAGGTGAAAAGAGTTCAGATGAATTTGCAGCAAAAGCCATTAGTGAAGGAAAAGTAAATACTAGATTGGATAAGAATAGTTATATCGTGTCAATGCCTTATGATGGAAACAATTCTGAAAAGGGATTAATAACTGTAGCAATATCAGTTAAAGAAATGAACGATAAGATTCAAACAGTGATAGGATTTTCTACAATTATAGCATTAATATTAATAATGATTACTGTAGCTATTACATATAAACTTATATCTAAGATGATTAATCCATTAGTCAAACTTGCAGATGCATCTGAAAAAATAGCTGGTGGAGATTTGACAAAAAAAATTATAGTTTCAGAAAACAATGACGAAATTGGAATACTTTCTAAAAGCTATGAAAAAATGGTTGGAAACTTAAAGAATATAATTAATGATATTCAGTATTCTTCTGAGGAAATTATAGGTTCATCTAATGAATTAGCAGCTTTTGCAGAAGAAGTTAGCGCAACTTCTGAAGAAATTTCAAATAATATACAAACATCAAAACAAAATTCTCAAATTCAAAATACAGAAATAAATTATGTGAAAGAAAATTTTGATGATCTATCAGAAAAACTTCAGGTTATGAATGAAACTGTAAATGATTTAAAAAATTATTCTAGTGTAACTAGTGATTTAAGCGTGAGTGGAAAAGAATATCTAATTTCTTTAAATAAGAGTATTAATAATATTGGAGATTCCTCCAAAAATATAAGTGGTAAAATACAAAAATTAAATGATAAATCATCAGAAATATCTACTATAGTTCAGGTTATAAATTCTATAGCAGAACAAACAAATTTACTTGCTTTAAATGCAGCTATAGAAGCAGCGAGAGTTGGCGAAGCTGGAAGGGGTTTTGCTGTAGTTGCAGATGAAATAAGAAATCTTTCAGAACAATCAAAGGGAGCGGCAAGGAAAATCGAAAATATAATAAATGATATATTAAACGAATCTGATGAAACTGTTAAAGTTGCTTCAGATTCAGAAAAAATTATAGAAGAAGGCATAGCGAATGCTAGTAATACAGAAAACTGTTTTAATGATATAATAAAAAATATTCAATTTATGATTCCACATATACAAAAAACATCAGAAGAAATTGGAAATATAAATAAAACTAAGGATGGAGTTATAAATTCTATAGGAAGTGCGGTTGAAGCAAGCATGGCCATTAATGAATCTTTTAATGAGATTGCTTCAGTATCAGAAGGCCAAAGTTTATCTACAGAACAGTTAGCTA
>DAMAVY010000170.1:0-6883 GCA_032077725.1 Clostridium sp.
TATAAAAATATATATTTATATTTCATATTAAATAAATGTAATAAAACAATATTTTTGTATTTTTTTGATTTAATTTGCAAAATAAATTATAATTTTCCGAATATTATGCTATAATCATATTAAAACTTGTAAGGAGATGTTATTCATGGAACTTAATTGGAGTCTTAAAGAACTTTACTCATCCTTTGAATGTGAAGAATTTAAAGAGGATATAAAGGATTTTGATAAACTAACAAAAAAATATATAGATATATGTAACAATATTATTGTTAGTACAGATTGTCCTGCTACACTATTAGAGAGTTTTATACTTATTACTGAAGATGTAGATACTGCCTATGAAAAGCTTGGAAGTATGATTGGCTTAACCCTAAGTGCTGATACTAAAAACTCTACAGCACTAAAATATGACGATATTCTATCTACAAAAATTAGTAATTTAGCTGAAAGTGAAGCTAAAATTACTAAGTGGATAGGTAGTCTTGAAAACATAGAATCCATAATAGATAGCTCAATACTTCTTAAAGAACATAAATATTTTATCATGGAAAAAGCCCAAAATGCTAAGTACATGCTAAGCGACAAAGAAGAGGCAGTAATTTCCAAAATGAAAAATACCGGTTCTAATGCTTGGTGCAAACTTAAAGATGTTTTAACCTCTGGCCTTATGATTGATATTGAGTTAGATGGTAAGAAAGAAAAACTTCCCCTATCTATGGTTAGGAATTTAGCCTATGATTCTAATGCTGAAACCAGAAAAATTGGTTATGAAGCAGAGCTAATGAGTTATAAAAAAATAGATGAAGGACTTGCTGCTGCACTTAATGGAATTAAAGGTGAAGTTTTAACAATCTCTAAGTTAAGAGGTTTTTCTTCACCACTTTCAGAAACTTTATTCCATTCAAGAATGGATAAGAAAACATTAGATGCTATGCTTGATGCTATGAAAGAAGCTATGCCAAGCTTTAGAAAATATCTTAGAAAAAAAGGACAACTCCTAGGTCATAAAAACGGACTTCCATTCTACGACCTCTTTGCACCTATTGGTAATGCCAATATGTCTTATACCTATGAAGAAGGTTGTAAATGTGTAGTAGATAATTTTAGAACCTTTAGTGATGATTTAGCTGATTTTGCAAAAAAAGCTATGGATAATAGCTGGATAGATGTTCTTCCTAGAGAAGGAAAAGTTGGTGGTGCCTTCTGTTCTGGACTTCATCACTTAGGTGAAAGCAGAATTCTTACAAACTATGGAAATGCATTTAGTGATGTAGTCACTTTATCTCATGAACTTGGTCATGGATATCACGGATATTGTCTAAACAATGAAAGTATATTAAATGCGGATTATCCTATGCCTATAGCAGAGACCGCTTCTACTTTCTGTGAAACTATAGTTAAAAAAGCTGCTGTTAAAACTGCAACTAAGGAAGAGGCTCTTGCTATTTTAGAGAGTGAAATTAGCGACTGTACTCAAGTCATAGTTGATATTTATAGTAGATATCTATTTGAAACTGAATTATTTAAAAGAAGAGAAGAAAGCGCTGTTAGTGTTGAAGATTTAAATGAAATAATGTTAAATGCACAAAAAGAAGCTTACGGAGATGGCCTTGATCCTGAATATTTACACCCTTATATGTGGGCTTGTAAAACTCATTACTACTATGCTGATGCTAACTTCTATAACTTCCCATATGCCTTTGGCCAGCTCTTTGCTAAAGGACTTTATGCTGAATACCTAAAACGAGGAAGCAGTTTCCCAGCAGAATATAAAAACCTTCTTTCTGTTACAGGAAAGAATACCTTAAGTGATGTAGCTAAAATAATGAATATTGATATTACATCTAAAGACTTCTGGAGAAATTCTCTAAAGATGATTGAAGAGGATATTGAAAAATTCTTAAGCCTTTAATTTGGGTAGAGTTTTTAAAAAAATTATTCAAATTCAAAAACCCCATGGATGATAAATCCATGGGGTTTTTCCCTAAGCAATATTCAATTTAATTATACAATATTTTCTCTTTTATCCATAAAACTATCTTTTATTGCATTTCTTTTTAAAGTTGTCTGCTCATTTGATTCTGTAAATAATGGTACATTTTCAATGTAAACATCACTAGACTCGAGACCGAACCATTTTGATAGTGAAACTGTATATCTTTTTATAAATAACTTACATTTAAGTATAAATGTTTCCCAATAATTTAATTCTGATTGACTTGAGAGATGTTCTTGAATTAAAATGAAACGGAAATCACCAACTTTTCTATCAGGCATTGTACTATAATTCCTACTCTGAATTTTTATTTCACGATTTTCTACTAAATCAGTGGAAATCTGACGTAAAAAAACATTTAGTTTTTGATGTACTCTAAAGCCAAGCTTTAATTCAACTTTTACAATGTAAGATGTTCCAAATGTATCTACAGAATACTCCGCGATGTATGGTTCATCAGCAACTTTTATATTAACAAACCAGTAAACATCTGCTTTCTTAGGTCTTTTGTCTAAAATGGAGTACATTATTTTTCTTTCAATATCTTTATGCATTTTAGCTTTAGTTAAGTATATTAGGTTAGTTGCATATTTAGGGCGATCTGTATCTTTACGTAATTGATTTAATTGATCGATATAATCTTCAATTGGTACATAATCTGTTAATCTCATTTTTATCATAAAACCCTTGAACCATATATACATAAGACATAAAATTACCAGTGCAATTAACACTGCTACATATCCTCCATGCATAAATTTTGCAGCATTTGCAACAAAGAAAGATAGTTCAAAAGTACTAAAGAAAATAAAGATACCTAAAGCAAATACAAATTTAACCTTTTCTTTTAATAAATAATTAAATAATAGAATTGTTGTCATTAACATAGTAACTGTAATTGCAAGTCCATAAGCTGCTTCCATATTATCAGAAGTTTGGAAGTAAAGAACAATTCCTATACAGCCGATCAAAAAAGCCTTGTTAATTGATGGTATATATAGCTGTCCTTTTGAGCTAGACGGATATTTAATGTGTAATCTAGGGAATAAGTTCAGTTTAATTGCTTCAGAAATAAGAGTAAAAGAACCTGAAATCAATGCCTGTGAAGCAATGATTGCTGCACATGTTGCAATTATTACACTAAAAATTAAAGCGCTTTCTGGAATCATTTGAAAAAAAGGATTTAAGTTTTCTACATTTAATAAGGTTGAATTACCCTTAGCTGATAATAACCATGCTCCTTGTCCAAAGTAATTAAGTAGTAAGCATATCTTAACAAATGGCCAGGTACCATAAATATTTTTTCTACCAACATGACCAAGGTCTGAATAAAGAGCTTCAGCACCTGTTGATGACAAAAATATACTACCGAGAATAAAGAATCCTGCTTTATTTTCACTACTGAAAAGAACATTAATTGCATAATGTGGAGAAAGGGCACGAAAAATTGTTAAATCTTGAGAAAAATTTAAAATTCCATATAAGCCCATCATTGAAAACCAAACAAGCATTATAGGGCCAAATAATTTTCCAATTAAATCTGTTCCGAAATGTTGAATTGAAAATAAAATACTTATAATTGTTATTACAATTATAACAATTATATTTTGATTGTTTCCAAAAGCAGAATTAAATTGTGGTATTAGATTTAATCCTTCGATTGCAGAAGTTACCGTCACAGCTGGTGTTAACATTCCGTCAGCAAGTAATGCAGCTCCACCAATCATAGCTGGAATAATAAGAATTTTTGAGCGGCTACGAACCAAAGTATAAAGCGAAAAAATTCCACCTTCACCGTTATTATCTGCTTTTAAAGTGAGCATAACATATTTTATTGTTGTCAAAATAGTAATTGTCCAAAAAACTAGGGACAATGCACCAAGAATAAAATTTTCAGATACACTCTCTAAACCACCATTTCCCTTAATAACTGCCTTCATAACATAAAGTGGTGAAGTTCCAATATCTCCGTAAACTATCCCCAGTGTTATTAGAAATCCACCTAATGTCATTTTACTAACATTCTTTTGTTTCTTATTCATTTTAATCCTCTTTCTTTACATTGAAAAATAACTTCAATGTATTCATTAGTTTTTATTCATTTCAAAGTATAAATAGTATACATCTTTTTTGAAAACAATATTCATTGTAACACGTTTTAAAATATTGTAAAGAATATATTTCATAACGAAAACAATTATTGAAATCTGAGTATTATTTATAATACTCTAATAAGAATATCTACATAATGTTTTGCTTCATTTTACAGACAATATTTGATATAATATTTAATTGAAAGTAAATACGTATAAACAAATTATGCTATTAATAATAATTTTGTTTTCATAAAAATTAATTGAAACGAGGTAATAGATATGGCAAAGGGGAAAAAGTTTGTAGAAGCAATAACCTCAATGGATGAGGATTTTGCAAAATGGTATACTGATATTGTTAAGAAATCTGAGCTTGTAGATTACTCAAGTGTTAAAGGTTGTATGATTATTAGACCTTATGGCTATGCAATTTGGGAAAATATCCAACGAATCTTTGATGATAGACTTAAAGCTACAGGTCATGAGAATGTGTATATGCCAATGTTTATTCCTGAAAGCTTACTCCAAAAAGAAAAAGATCACGTAGCTGGTTTTGCTCCCGAGGTAGCTTGGGTTACTCATGGTGGAAACGAGCCTCTAGCTGAGAGATTATGCGTTAGACCTACTTCTGAGACATTATTCTGTGAACACTTTGCAAAAATTGTTCAATCTCATAATGATCTTCCAAAACTTTATAATCAGTGGTGTTCTGTTGTAAGATGGGAAAAAACTACAAGACCATTCTTAAGAACTACAGAATTCTTATGGCAAGAAGGTCATACTGTTCATGCAACAGCTGAAGAATCAGAAAATGAAACCATAGAAATATTAAACATGTACGCTGATTTCTGTGAAAATGTCCTTGCTATTCCAGTGGTAAAAGGAAGAAAGACAGACAAAGAAAAATTTGCAGGTGCTCATGCTACCTACACCATAGAAAGCTTAATGCACGATGGGAAAGCCCTTCAATGTGGTACATCTCACAACTTTGGAGATGGTTTTGCAAAGGCATTTAACATTAGATATAGTGACAAGAATGGTGAGCTTCAATATGTCCACGAGACTTCTTGGGGAATTACCACTCGTCTTATTGGTGCTATAATCATGGTTCATGGGGATGATAGCGGACTTGTACTTCCTCCAAGAATTGCACCAACACAGGTAATGATAATTCCTGTTGCTCAGCATAAAGAGGGCGTTCTTGATAAAGCTATAGAGCTTAAGGGCAGAGTTTCAAAGATTGCTAGAGTTAAGATAGATAGCAGCGATAAAATGCCTGGATGGAAGTTCAGCGAATGCGAAATGAAGGGTATTCCACTAAGAGTTGAAATCGGTCCAAAAGATATAGAAAATAATCAAGCTGTTCTTGTAAGAAGAGATACAAGAGAAAAAATCGTCATATCTCTAGATGAGCTAGAATCAAAAGTTACAGAAACTTTAAATTCTATTCAAGTTGACCTTCTAGAAAAGGCAAGAAAAAATACTTCTGAGAAAACTTTCTCTGCTACAGATTTAAACGAGTTTATTAACATTGCAAACACTAAACCTGGCTTTATAAAAGCTATGTGGTGTGGAGATGTAGCATGTGAAGAAAAACTTAAAGAAGTTGCAGGCGTATCTTCAAGATGTATGCCATTAAAGCAAGAAGAACTTTCTACAAAATGTATCTGTTGTGGTAAAGAAGCTAAGTCTCTAGTTTACTGGGGCAAAGCTTACTAATAAAATAGCCTCTCCATTCTATGGAGAGGCTATTTTATTATTCTTTATGAAAATTTCTTATATGCCATCAATGTGAATTCAAAATTATAAATTAGGTATCTGCCACTGAATTTCCTCTTGTCCTAGAGACTTTAATATTTCATTTGCCTTAGAGAAATGCTTACATCCCATAAATCCTCTACTCGCTGATAGCGGGCTTGGATGTACAGTAGTTAAAATATAATGGTTAGGATTTGTAATAAGCTTTATCTTTTCTTTCGCATTATTCCCCCACAATAAAAATACTATAGGCTTTTCTCTATGATTTAGAATTGATATCACTTCATCTGTGAACTTCTCCCATCCTTTATTTCTATGAGAGTTTGCCTCACCTTCTCTTACTGTAAGTACAGTATTTAGAAGTAGTACTCCTTGATTTGCCCATGGGACTAAATATCCATTGTTAGGTATGTAACATCCTAAATCATCTCTAAGCTCCTTGTACATGTTTAAAAGAGACGGCGGATTTTTAACTCCTGGCTTCACTGAAAAAGATAGTCCGTGAGCTTGGCCTACTTCATGGTATGGATCTTGACCAAGGATTACTACTTTAACATCTTCATAAGCTGTGAGCTTTAAAGCATTAAAAATATTGTCCCTATTAGGAAATATGGTTTTAGTGGTATATTCTAAATCTAAAAACTTTTGTAAATCTACAAAATATGATTTTTCAAATTCTCCCTTTAATTTTTCATTCCATGAATTATTTAAATCAATCATAATTTACCTTCAGCAAGCATATGGAAAACATTTGCTCACTAAAGTACTCACTTCCTTCCCATTTATATAAATTAACCATTGTTATTTACTTATTATACCTTTAAATTTTATCTTACCTTAACCCTAAAACTTTTACAAATCAAAATATTACCTCATATTATTTATAATACTAGGAAAATGTATTTTAGGAAAGCCTCTCGGCTAAATAGCAGGGAGGCTTTCCAACATTTATAATAACAATAAAATCACTATCTGCCATGAAGCTATTTTCGGTATTTACCTTTAACTTTTTCCCATGGCACTTCATCTGAAAACT